>NZ_CP063656.1:2765000-2914291 GCF_015209725.1 Lysobacter ciconiae
CGCACGCACCGGTGGAGGTCGCGCCCGCAGGCGCGGCGAAACTCAGTTGCCGCGCTTGAGCTTGATCAGCGCCGACGTATCGCTGTCACCGTCACCCTGATCGACCAGACGACCGTAGTCGGCCAGCGCCAGCTCCAGGGTGGACAGCTGGATCGACGCCTCGCGGGCGATGTCACGGACGATGCGCAGATCCTTGAGCATGTGCGCGCTCTTGAAGCCGGGCGCGAACTCGCTGCGCATCATCGTCCCGCCGCGTTTCTCCAGGAACCAGTTGCCGGCCGCGCCCGCCATCAGCGTGGGCAGCAGGCGCTCGGCGTCCAGGCCGAGCTTCTCGCCGAGCGCGAGACCCTCGCAGACCGCCTCGTTGATGCCGGCCACCAGCACCTGGTTGACCGCCTTGGTCGCCTGGCCGGCGCCGGTCGCGCCCATGTGGCTGATCCGGCTGGCGTAGGCCTCCAGCACGGGCCGCACCTTCTCCAGCGCGTCGCCCTCGCCGCCGGCCATCACCGACAGCTTGCCGTTGCGCGCGCCTTCCACGCCGCCCGATACCGGCGCGTCGACGAAGCCGATGCCGTGCTCGTGCAGCATCGCCGCCGCGCGGCGCGCCGTCTGCACAGAGACGGTGGAGTGATCCACCACCACCGCGCCGGGCTTGAGCACCTGCGCCAGCGCCTGGACGTTCTCGAGCACGTCGGCGTCCAGCGAGACACACATCGCGACCACGTCGCAGTCGGCGAAGTTGTCGGCCGAGCGCGCCGCGCGCACTTCCAGCTCCCTGGCCAGTGCGTCGGCCTTGGACTGGGTGCGGTTGCCGACCACGGTCAACAGGCCGCGCGCGTGCAGGTAGCGAGCCATCGGTGCGCCCATCGCGCCCAGGCCAATGAATCCGGTTTTCATGCAGCTCCTCGTGCCTGGTCCAGGCGTTGATGCAGGGCCCCGCGACTACGCCAGTGGCGCGTCGCTGAGGTAGGTGTATCCGGTCAGGCCGGCTTCCAGCGCGGCGTTCAGGCGATCGGCCTCGTCGGCGGGTAGATCCGCGGCGGCAACCTTGGCCCGGTAGCTGGCGCGCAGCTCGCCAAGCGAGTAGCCGACGTAGTCGAGCATCACGTCGGTGGTGTCGCCGCGGCGCTGCTGGGTCAACTGGTAGCCGTCGCCGTCGATCTGCACCGCGACCGCGTCGGTGTCGCCAAACAGGTTGTGGATGTCGCCGAGGATCTCCTGGTAGGCGCCCACCAGGAAGAACCCCAGCCGGTAGCTCTCGCCGGGATTGAGCGAATGGATCGCCATCGAGGTGTCCAGCGTCTCGTTGCCGACGTAGGTGTCGATGCGCCCGTCCGAGTCGCAGGTCAGGTCGGCGATCACGCCGCGCCTCTGCGGCGCCTCGTCCAGACGCTCGATCGGCATGATCGGAAACACCTGCTGGATCGCCCAGACATCGGGCATGGATTCGAACACGCTGAAGTTGACGAAGTACTTGTCCACCAGCCTCTGGTTGAGCTCGTCCAGCACCGCCTGGTGGCTCTTCTCGCCGGGGCTGAGGCGCTCGCGCACGCCGTGGGCGATCAGGTAGAACAGGTCGTCGATGCGGGCGCGGTGGACCAGGTCGATCTGGCCCAGCGCGTAGGCGGTCAGGCCTTCGGAGTGGAAGTGCACGGCCTCGTGGAACAGCTCCACGGCCGGGCGCGAATCCAGCTCGGCGTGGATCCCGCGCAGGTGGCGGATGACCGCCGGCTCATCGTCGTGCTCGTCGGGCACGCGGCCTTCCGGCGCGGGCTCGACCTCGGAGACGTTGGCGATCAACACCGCGTGATGCGCGGTCATCGCGCGGCCGCATTCGGTGACAATCCGCGGCGGCGTCAGGCCGTGTTCGATGCACGCATCGGCCAACGGCTGGACGATGCTGGATGCGTACTGCTGCACGCCGTAGTTGATCGAGTAATAGCTGCGCGAGCGGGTGCCCTCGTAGTCGATGCCCAGCCCGCCTCCGACATCCATGTAGCGGACGTTGGCGCCCAGCTTGGACAGCTCGACGAGGTAACGGGTCGCCTCGCGGATGCCGCTGGCGATGTCGCGCACGTTGGAGATCTGCGAGCCCATGTGGAAATGCAGCAGGCCCAGGCAGTCGGTCATCCCGTCCTCGCGCAGGCTTTTCCACAGGTCCAGCACCTGGCGTGGGGTCAGGCCGAACTTGGCCTTGTCGCCGCCGCTGTTCTGCCACTTGCCCGCGCCCAGGCTGGCCAGGCGCATGCGCACGCCGATCCCGGGCTTGACCCCGAGCGCCTTGGACTCCTCCAGCACGAGCGCCAGCTCGGAGGGCTTCTCGATGACGATGAAGGTCTCCATGCCTAGCTTGCGGCCGATCAGCGCCAGGCGGATATATTCACGATCCTTGTAGCCGTTGCAGACGATCAGGCCGCCGGGCCGGCTCAGCGCCAGCACCGCCATCAGCTCGGGCTTGCTGCCCGCCTCTAGGCCGAAGCCCTCGCCGTGGTGCGAGGCCAGCGTGCCGGCCACGCCCTGATGCTGGTTGACCTTGATCGGGTAGACCGCGGTGTAGCCGCCGGCGTAATCCGCATCGGCCATGGCCTGGGCAAACGCCGACTGCAGCTTGCCGAGGCGGTCGCCGAGGATGTCGGGGAAGCGCACCAGCAGCGGCAGCATGGCGCCGTTGGCGCGCGCCCGGTCGACCACCTGCGGCAACGCCACCTCGGGTCCATTCGCCCCTCGCGGCCGCACCGTCACGCGGCCCTGGTCGTCGACGTCGAAGTACCCCTCGCTCCAATGCGGGACGGAGTAGGTCTTGCGGGCCTGATCGATCGACCAGTGGGACATCGGCATGCTACCGGCAGCGGGGGGACGGGCATTCTATCGCCCCACGCGGGCCCGGGACGTCACGACGCAGATCACGGCCTGTTGCGGCGCGTTGGTTACAATTCGCGCCCTTCCCTCCGCCACGCACTCGGTGTCCGCCGACCGGAATGTGGCCGCCAACACTGGACGAACTGCAATGAACGCTGAGACCACGTGGCACTACGAGAACTTCGAGCCCTCCGGCTCGGCGATCGGCTTCCGCATCACCCGCAAGCTGGACGAGGTGCAATCGCCGTTCCAGAAGATCGAGATCTTCGAGACCACCGACTGGGGCAACCTGATGCTGATCGACGGCGCGGTCATGCTGACCAGCCGCGACAACTTCCTCTACCACGAGATGATGTCGCACCCGGCGCTGTTCACCCACACCGATCCGAAGCAGGTCGTCATCATCGGTGGCGGCGACTGCGGCACCCTGCGCGAGGTGCTGAAGCACCCGGGCGTGGAGCGCGCGGTGCAGTGCGACATCGACGAGCAGGTCACCCGGATGTCGGAGAAGTACTTCCCCGAGCTGTGCGATTCCAACGACGATCCCCGCGCGCAGCTGCTGTTCGATGACGGCATCGCCTACATGAAGCACTGCGAGCCCGGCAGCTTGGACGTGGTCATCGTCGATTCCACCGATCCGGTCGGCCCGGCTGAGGGCCTGTTCAACAAGTCCTTCTTCGAGTCGTGCTTCCGCGCGCTGAAGGACGACGGCATCCTGGTCCAGCAATCCGAATCGCCGCTGGTGCTGCTGGACTTGATCAAGGCGATGCGCGCGGAGATGGGCAAGGCCGGCTTCACCTCGTTCCAGACTCTGCCCTTCCCGCAGCCGTGCTACCCCACCGGCTGGTGGAGCTGCACGCTGGCGCGCAAGGGCCAGGGCTTCGACTTCCGCGAGGCCGATGCGCGGGCCAAAGCCTTCACCAGCAAGTACTACAGCGCCGATATCCATCGCGGCGCGGCAAGCTTGCCGCCGTTCGTGGCCGAAGCACTGGAGGGCTGATTCCGCTCAGTCGGCCGGATCGACGGCATCCGCCGGCTCGGGCGGATCGCCTTTGCCGTCCGCATCGGCGGCATCGACCCGATCAGCGGAATCGATTTCGGCAGTCGGCTCGGCCGGCTCGGCCGATGGCTCCTCGATCGCATTGCGCTGCCCGGCAACCTCCAGGTCCGGCCACCGCCGTGGAACCAGTTTCACGTCGCCGCGGCGCAGCGCATCCGCGAGCGTGCGCTTGGCGTTGTCGAACATCACCACCGGGGCGAGGTCGTTCCAGGTGCCGTTATCGCGCGCGTGCACGCGGCAGTGCACGGTGTGATCGACGCCCAGGTGGCACAGCAGCACGTCCAGCGCGCCGTCCGCGTCCAGGTCGCGCACGATGGCGACGCAGTCACTGCCCGGTTGCCCACAGGCGATGGAGTCCAGATTGCCTGCCGCCATCGCGTCCCACCAGCCGGCCTCCGGCTCCGGCCCGATCACCGGAATTGCGCCGGGCTGCAGCGACGCGCGCTCTTCCGCCGTGGGCTTGGCCTGGTCGTCCGAATCCCATGGCTGGTAGCGCCCGGTCTGCAGCAGGACCCGCTCGATACGGTCGGACAGCTCGGCATTCGACGCGACCTGCGGTGCCTTCGACAGTTCCTGCAGCGTCCTGTAACCCGTGCGACCGGCGCGGTAACGCAGGTAGACCTCATCGAAATCGTCCGCGCTGGTACGCGCGTCCAGCAGACGCTGGGCCTGGCTGGCGGCGGCGATGCGCTGCGGGTCCAGCACCGGCGAATTGACCAGCAATACCAGCAGCAGCGCGGCCAGCGCAGCGGTCACGTTCACCGGCTCGATGCGCGCCAGCCAACGAGCGCGTCGGTCCAGCGCCGTCCATGCGTAGCCGAAGGCGTGCACGGTGAGGATCGCCGCCGCGATCCCCGCCCAGATCCGCTCCACGCTCCAGCCGTACTGGCCGACGCGCAGGCCCAGGGCGACCAGCGCCAGCACCGCAAATACCGGCAGCACGACCAGCCCCGCCCCCGCCAGCAACCGCAACGGGCGCGGATACGGCGCCGGATCATCACCGTCCTGATAGACCGCGTTGGCAAACACCACCATGGCCACGAGCAGCGCCATCAGGACCGTGGCCGCCGAGGCGGTGCTCCACAGCGGCTCCAGGCCGGTAAACGGCAGGGTGGCCACGAACAGCACCGCGATGGCCGCCAGCAGCGGAAACAGGCCGGTGAAGATTGCGATCAGCAGTCGGCGCATCATCTGCACCGGTCGCGCCTGGCTGCGTCCGACCAGCACGCCCAGACCGCCGAACAGCCCGGTGGCGAGATAGGCGAACGCCGTGCCGGTAAACAGGTCGGCAAAGAACTCCACGCCGATGAGCTTGAACAGGCCGGCCCACAGGCCCAGCACCGCCCAGCAGATTCCGGTAAAAACACCGGCAACCAGCAAGGTCAGCAGGTTCTGCCAGGCGTGCGCGAACAGTTCCGGGTAGGGCGCGCACCAGCGGCCGTGGGCCTGCCGGCACTGCAGGAACGGGCCGGCCACGAACAACGCCGCGGCCATGCTGATCGCGAACGGCGCCAGCACCGCGGAAGCCTCCAGTCCCGGCGCGCCGGTGGCCGACCGCGCCGCCCAAGCGCCCAGGCCGAGGAAGACCAGCGCCACCAGCGCGGCGTTCTGCCAGAAGCGCGCGTCGTCCAGACGGCGCACCGACAGCGCCATCGCCGTGGGCACCGCGAGCACGAGCGCGTACCAGCACACGCGGGTGCCCAGCGCGCCGAGCACCGGCCAGCCCCGCTCCGCACCGACCCAGACCACCCACAGCGCGAGCGATTGCAGCAGCGCCAGCAGGACGATGAAACCCTGCGCCTGGCGTGACAATGGCTCCTCGGCGGGACTCATCGCGTCGCCGGCGGCAGCGTGCTCAGAGCGCATCGGCATCCAGCTCGCCGGTGCGGATGCGGACCACCCGGTCAAGGTCCCAGACGAAAATCTTGCCATCGCCGATCTTGCCGGTGCCGGCGGTCTTCATGATCGCCTCGACCACGGTGTCGACCTGGTCATCGGTGATCGCCACTTCCAGCTTGATCTTGGGCAGGAAATCAACCACGTACTCGGCGCCTCGGTACAGCTCGGTGTGCCCTTTCTGCCGACCGAAGCCCTTGACCTCGGTGGCCGTGATGCCGGCTGCACCGGCCTCGGCGAGGGCCTCGCGCACGTCATCGAGCTTGAACGGCTTGATCACCGCCATGACCATCTTCATCGCGAACTCCGGGGCTGCAGGGCATCGTGGCGACGAGGATAGCGCGAAGCCCGGCGACCGCTGCGGTAAACTGGGCATCTGGCCTGTCAGATTTTTCCGACAGCCCATCGCGGGCCCGGCCGATTGTGGTGCGACTTCGCGCGACCCAGTGTTGAACCATTGCCGGAGGAGCCAACATGATTGATCTCAACCACATCGATGAACTTGCACGACGTCTCAGCGGCCTGGTGCCGCCCAGCCTTCGCGAGGGTCGCGAGGAGCTGCAACAGAACTTCAAGTCCGTCCTGCAGTCGGGTCTGTCGCGGCTGGATCTGGTGACGCGCGAGGAGTTCGATGTGCAGCGCGCGGTCCTGTTGCACACCCGGGAAAAACTCGACCAGTTGCAGCGCACCGTGACCGAGCTGGAAGCGCAGCTGGGCTCACGCGTGAACGCCGGCGCGGAAAGCGCCGACCCATCCGCGCCTCCTCGCCACTGACCTGCCCCGATGAACCTGGCACTCGTGCACAGCCGTGCGCGATCGGGCATCCGTGCCGCTCCGGTCCGCGTGGAGGTGCATCTGGGCGGCGGGCTGCCGTCGATGTCGATCGTCGGCTTGCCGGAAACCGCGGTGCGCGAATCGCGTGAGCGCGTGCGCGCCGCGATCCAGTGCGCCCAGTTCGAATTCCCGGCCCGGCGGATCACCGTCAACCTCGCCCCCGCCGACCTGCCCAAGGGCGGCGGTCGCTTCGACCTGCCGATCGCTCTGGGGATCCTCGCCGCCAGTGGGCAGATCCCGCCGGAGGCCCTGGGTGAGTACGAGTTCCTCGGCGAGCTGGGCCTGACCGGCGAGTTGCGCGCGGTGGACGCGGTGCTGCCGGCCGCGCTGGCCGCGGCCCAGGCCGGACGCAAACTGGTCGTACCGCCCGCCAACGGCGCCGAAGCCGCACTGGTCAGTGAGGGTGAGACACGGACCGCGCGCACGCTGCTGGAAGTGTGCGCGATGCTGTCCGGGCACAAATCGCTGCCACGCGCCGACGCTCCAGCCCCGAGTCGGCGCGTCGGACCGGACCTGGCCGACGTGCGCGGCCAGGCGCATGCGCGCCGCGCACTGGAGGTCGCCGCGGCGGGTGGCCACCATCTGCTCCTCGTGGGGCCGCCAGGCTGCGGCAAGACCCTGCTCGCGTCCCGTTTGCCCGGTCTGCTGCCGGTGGCCAGCGACGCCGAAGCGCTGGATTCGGCGGCCGTCGCTTCGCTGGGCGGACGTGGCGTGGACGCGTCGCTGTGGCGGGAACGCCCGTTCCGCTCCCCGCACCACACGGCCAGTGCGGTCGCGCTGGTCGGCGGTGGCGCCGAGCCGCGACCGGGCGAAATTTCCATGGCGCACAACGGCGTACTGTTCCTGGACGAGCTGCCCGAGTGGAGCCGGCGCACGCTGGAGGTGCTGCGCGAGCCACTGGAGTCGGGCACCGTCACCATCGCGCGCGCCGCCCGCAGCGTCGAGTTCCCGGCGCGCTTCCAGCTGGTCGCAGCCATGAACCCCTGTCCCTGCGGCTGGGCCGGCGACCCCAGCGGGCGCTGCCGCTGCAGCCCGGACATGGTCTTGAACTACCGCGCGCGCATCTCCGGCCCGCTGATGGACCGGATCGACCTGCACGTCGAGGTACCCAGGCTGCCGCCATCGGAACTGCGACCGGATGCCGCGCCTTCCGAGAACAGCGATACCGTCCGCGAGCGAGTGGTTGCCGCCCGCGAGCTGCAGCTGGCCCGTTCCGGCAAGGCCAACGCCCACCTCAGTCAAGCAGAGACCGGGTCGACTTGCCGTCTGGCCGAGACCGATTTTGCCCTACTGGAACGCGCGATCGACACCCTCCACCTGTCGGCGCGCTCGATGCACCGGATCCTGCGGGTGGCGCGGACGATCGCCGACCTGGCCGGCAGTCCACAGATCCAGACCACGCACCTGAGCGAGGCGATCGGCTACCGGCGAGTGGATCGCGGGATGCCCTTGGCAACCGCCTGAAGGATTGACCGCGCATCAACCCGTCACCGGTGATTCGGCGGCGGCCGCTCGCCTATTTGGCGATCTTTTCCAGTGCGCTGCCCTTATGCGCGGCGATGTGATCGGTCTTGTCGCTCTTTATCTCGTACTGCGGCTCCTCCGCGCTGGCGCGATGGGTGTGGCCCTTGTAGTCGAAATCACGCTTGTGAACCTTGGTGATCCTGCCGCTGACGTGGCCGGCTTCCGAGTTCCAGCGCACGTGGTCGCCCACCTTGAATTCCGCCATGACACCCTCCTCTCGCTTCAACAGGGGGCGGGGACGCGCGGTAGCCGATACTCCCGGCGCGCTCAAAACCAGTGCCGCCCCTTCCATGGGGCAGCATCCTCCCGCGCGGGTGGTGGGCGCGTCAGCGTCAGGCCAGCGCCGGCTCGCTCTGGAACTGCTCCTCCTCGGTCGACCCGGTCAGGGCGGTGGTCGAGGACTGTCCGCTCTGGATGACCTGGGTGACCGAATCGAAATAACCGGTGCCGACCTCGCGCTGGTGCTTGACCGCGGTGAAGCCTTCGCTGGCAGCGGCGAATTCGGCCTGCTGCAGCTCGACGAAAGCGCTCATCTGGCGCTGCGCGTAGCCGCGGGCGAGGTGGAACATGCCGTAGTTCAGTGCGTGGAAGCCGGCCAGGGTGATGAACTGGAACTTGTAGCCCATCGCCGCCAGTTCGATCTGAAAGCGGGCGATGGTCGCGTCGTCCAGGTTGGCCTTCCAGTTGAAGCTGGGCGAGCAGTTGTAGGCCAGCAGCTTGCCCGGGGACCTGGCGTGGATCGCCTCGGCGAACCGGCGCGCAAACTCCAGGTCCGGCTTGCCGGTCTCGCACCACACCAGGTCGGCGTAGGGCGCGTAGGCCAGGCCGCGGCTGATCGCCTGGTCGATGCCCTTGCGGGTCTTGTAGAAGCCTTCGACGGTGCGTTCGCCGGTGACGAACGGGGCATCGGTCGGGTCGATGTCGGACGTCAGCAGGTCGGCGGCTTCGGCGTCGGTACGGGCGACGATCAGGGTCGGCACGCCCATGACATCGGCGGCCAGACGCGCGGCGACCAGCTTTTCGATCGCCTCCCGGGTCGGCACCAGCACCTTGCCGCCCATGTGGCCGCACTTCTTCGCACTGGCCAGTTGGTCCTCGAAATGCACCCCGGCCGCGCCGGCCTCGATCATGCCCTTCATCAGCTCGAACGCGTTCAGCACGCCGCCAAAACCGGCCTCCGCGTCGGCGACGATCGGCTGCAGAAAGTCGATGTCACCGCTGCCTTCGGCGCACTGGATCTGGTCGGCGCGCAGAAGTGTGTTGTTGATGCGCTTGACCACCGCCGGCACCGAGTCGGCCGGGTACAGCGACTGGTCCGGGTACATCTGCCCGCCCAGGTTGGCGTCGGCGGCGACCTGCCAGCCGGAGAGGTAGATCGCCTTCAGTCCGGCCTTGACCTGCTGCATGGCTTGGTTGCCGGTCAGCGCGCCCAGGGCGTTGACGAAATCCTCGCGCTGCAGTGACTGCCACAGCTTGTCGGCGCCCAGGCGGGCCAGGCTGTGCTCGACGGCGACGGTGCCACGCAGACGCACGACCTCCTCGGCCGAGTAGGGACGGGTGATGCCCTTCCAGCGGGGGTTGGTGTTCCAGTCGTCACGGATCTGATCGGCGGTGGGTTGAGTGCTCATGGCGATGTCCTGTGTGGGGTTGCATTCGGGGCGGAGCAGGAAGAAGCGGCGCGCGTCACTCGAGGCGGCGGTAGGCGGGAACGGTGAGGAAATCCTCGAGGGTGTCGGCGTGGCAAAGGCGGTCGAGCATGCCGATGGCTTCCTCGATCCGGCTGCCGCCGATGAGCTCGCGGCGGTCGCCCAGGCGCACCGGCAGACCAATGAAGGCGCGCTCCAGTAGGGTGAAGTCGATCGGGGTGCCGTCCTCCAGTTGCGGCGGCTCGGCCTGCGGATTGCCCGCAGCGATCGCCTGGGCTTGGCAATGGAGCCACTGCCACAGCTGCGTGCGGGCGATCTCGGCGGTGGCCGCGTCCTCCATCAGCCAGTGGATGGGCACGCAGCCGTTGCCATCCAGCCAAGCGGCCAGGTAGCGCACGCAGACCTCGACGTTGCCGTCGAAGCCGGCGCGGGTGATCGTGCCCAGTGGCTGGGTCAGCAACTGGTCGCGCAACTGGCGCTGGGTGAAGGCCTGCACGTCTTCTCGCAGCACGTGATGCTGGTGCGCGCCGGGCATGCGCTCGTCGAAGATGCGGCGGGCGAGCGGGATCAGCGCCGGATGCGCGACCCAGGTGCCGTCGTGGCCGGCGGTGACCTCCCGCAGCTTGTCGGCGCGCACCTTCGCCATCGCCCGCTCGTTGGCGGCCGGATCGTTGCTGATCGGGATCTGCGCGGCCATGCCGCCCATGGCGTGGGCGCCGCGGCGGTGGCAGGTGTGGATCAGCAGCTCGGAATACGCGCGCAGGAAGGGCTGGTCCATGCCAACCTGGCCGCGCTCGGGTAGCACCCGGTCCGGATGCGCTCGGAAGGTCTTGATGTAGCTGAAGATGTAGTCCCAGCGCCCGCAGTTGAGGCCGGCGATCCGGCTCCGCAGGGCGTGCAGGATCTCGTCCATCTGGAACACCGCCGGCAACGTCTCGATCAACACGGTGACCCTGATCTGGCCTTCGGCCAGGCCCAACGTGCGCTCGATGTGGTCGAGCACGTCGTTCCACAGCGCGGCCTCTTCCATCGACTCCAGCTTGGGCAGGTAGAAGTACGGGCCGCGATCGCGCGCCGCCAGCGCGGCGGCGTTGTGGAAGGCGAACAGTCCCAGATCGAACAGGCTCGCCGACATGGGCCGGCCGTCCACCTGCACGTGCTTCTCGTCCAGATGCCAGCCGCGCGGACGCACCAGCAGCACGGCCTGCCCGGCGGCCGGTTTCAACGCGTAGTGCTTGCCGGGAGTGCCTTCGGCGCGGGCCGGGGCGTGGAACTCCAGCGTCCCATCCACCGCGCCGCGCATGGCGTGCTGGCCGGCGATCATGTTCTTCCAGATCGGCGAGGTGCTGTCCTCGAAATCGGCCATGAAACAGTTGGCCCCGGAGTTCAGCGCGTTGATGACCATCTTCGCGTCGACCGGACCGGTGATCTCGACCCGGCGGTCACGCAGGGCGGCTGGCAGCGGCGCGACCTTCCAGTCGCTCTGGCGGATGTTGCGCGTGTCCTCGCGGAAATCCGGAAGCCCGCCGTTGTCGATTTCGGCTTGGCGGGCAATGCGGGCGGCCAGGCAGTCCAGGCGGCGGGCATCGAATCGCCGATGCAGCCCGGACAGGAACTCGCTGGCCGACGCGCTCAGCAATTGATCCTGGTCCTCCGCGACGGCGCGGACGCTGAACCCTTGCGTGGCCGGTTCGCTCTCGCGTCTCATGACTGCCGACATGCCGTTGCTCCAGTGCTTGGGGCACTCGACCATGCGTCGCCGGTCGCTTTATTTACAATTCAGATATATCAATACGATGTATAAGGTCCGCTTATACCCGGTACCGGAACCGACGTTGGACCGGTGAAACCGGGCACAGGAGTACCCATGAGCATCGAGCCATCACCGGCGACGCCCCGCTTTTCCTACAAGGGCGATCGACTCAAACCGCTTCGCGCGTTCTGCCAGACGGTGCGGCTGGGGTCGGTTTCCCGCGCCGCCGAGGCGCTGTTCCTGAGCCAGCCGGCGGTGAGCCTGCAGTTGCAGGCGCTGGAGCGCGACCTGGGCGAACGGTTGCTGGAGCGCAGCGGCCGACGCCTGGTGATGACCCGCCAGGGCGAGGCCCTCTACGACCTGGCGCGACCGTTGGTGGAGGGCATCGACGAACTGCCGGACGCGTTCCGCAAGCAGCTGCGCGGGATGGATGGCGGCGAGCTCAACGTCGCGGCCGGCAGCTCGACCATCCTCTACCTGTTGCCGCCGATCGTCGCCGCTTTCCGGGCCGCGCATCCGGAGGTACGCCTGAACCTGCACAACGTGACCGGCGCCGGCGGGCTGGAGCTGCTGCGCTCCGACGAGGTGGACCTCGCGGTGGGTTCGATGCTCGACGTTCCCGGCGACCTGGATTACGCGCCGGTGATGCGTTTCGAACCGATGCTGATCACCCCGCCGGACCATCCGCTGGCGACCCGGGCCAAATTCGACCTGGCCGACCTGTCCCCCTACGGACTCATCCTGCCGCCGCAGCGCCTGACCACGTATCGCATGGTCGATCTGGTGTTCCAGCGCCATCAGGTGCCCTACACGGTCGCCCTGGAAGTCGGCGGCTGGGAGGTCATCAAGCAGTACGTGGCGATGGGGCTGGGGATCAGCATCGTCACCGCGATCTGCCTGACCGAAGCCGACAAGGACCGGTTGGCGTCACGCTCGCTCGCCGAATGGTTTCCCTACCGCAGCTACGGCGTGGTGGTGCGGCGCGGCAAGTACCTCAGCCCACAGGCGCGCGCATTCACTGAACTGATCAAGCCCGACCTGTTTACCCGCCGCGACCGCGACGACAGCGGCCCGTCGGAGCGCTGATTCTCAATGGCGGATCGCGCGCGGCCGGCGACGCCCCCTCGCGTCGCGTCGGACATGCCAGTCCAGATCGCGCTTCCACCACCGGCGGATCGCGAACCAGCCCAGTGCGATCGGCTCCTGCAGGATCAGCAGATAGCGGACCGGCGCCCATGCGAGCGCCTGCAGGGCTGCGCGCAAACGCGGGCCGGAGGCGAAGCGCGCGGCAATGAAGCAGGTGGCGAGGACTTCGAGAGCGACGACGATCGCCAGCGCCGTCCATTGTCCTGCCAGGGTCAGCACCCACAGCAGCACCGGGTAGCCGATGCGCTCCAGCGCGATCAGCGCCAGCGGCGTTCCCAGCGGCCGCCCGCTCTCACGGGTGATCCGCTCGCCGAATCCCTGTCGGTAGGGCTCCTGGACCCGTCGCTCCGCCTTGCCCCGGCGCCACTGTGCGGCATCCTCGCGGCGCGCTCGACCCGGCATGCGCAAGCGTCGCAGCGGACTGCGCAACAGCACGTCGAAATAGTGGTGGAGCTGCAGGAACCCCGCGCTCCAGCGCCGCGAGTGTTCCGGCAGGCGCAGGAGCGACGGCGCTCGCGTGCGGGCCACCACATCGGGCACGCGGATGTTGCGGTAGCCGGCGTTCATCAGCGCCAGCGCGATGAAATGGTCCTCCAGCGCGGTGAAGTCGTCCCCGCGGATCGGCTCGTAGCGGTGGAAGAGGTCGCGCAGGTAGCGGCGCCGGTAGGCCACCGCGCCACCGCTGCCAATCGGCACGCCCCCGTCCACACGCGATACGCCGGCGTCGAGGAAGTCCTGCTGCAGCACGGCCATGTGCGCGTGGTAGCCCTGCGACATACGCTGCAGCGCGGTCTGCCAGCGATTGTCCGGTCGTTGGCGATGCGCGTAGTCGTCGTCACCTAGCCAGTTGCGGAACGGCGCGGAGGTTTCCAGCCGTTCACGCGCGGACTCCTGCAAGGGCAGCATCCGTCCGCTGGCACTGGCGATGCCCACGCCCTGGTACAGCTCGCAGATGCAGCGCTCGATATAGTCCGGCGACTCAAGCACCGCGTCCGCGTCCAGCACCAGCAGCACGTCGCCCTCGAACTCGCGCGACTGGCGCTTCAGCGTGACCACGCGGCCGATCGACCAGCCGCGGGCAATCGTTTCCAGCCGTATGCCGTTGGCGCGGGCGAACTCGCGGGCCAGCTGCAGGCTGTGGTCGCGATCGATGCCGCCGTCGTCCACCAGCAATACCCGCCGCGGCAGCCGGGTCTGACCCAGCAGCGATGCCAGGCAGTGGACGACGGTGTCGTGATGGCGGCACACCGGGATCACGACATCGACCACCGCGTGGCGCCAGTCTTCGGCCGGCGTGGGCACGGTCGGGTCGGGCGGCCGCAGATGGCCCAGCATCGCCCACCACGCACCCGGCCCGGCCGCGAACCAGGGTGCGCGGGCCACGCTCAGCTCCATCGGGCGTGCCGGCCCGGCTGCTTGGTGCGGCGCGAATTCATGCGGCGTGACTGCTCCGGCAACGGGGAGGCCGCGCTACGCGGCGGATGCTGCGACGAGTTGTGTGATGAGTTTTGTGACTAGCTCTGTGACGCTCTCTGTGACGAGCGTCGCAATAATCATGCCAGTCGTTCAGGCGTCGTGCAGCTTTCCCTTGGATACCGCCCGGTACCACGCGCGGATCCGCTGCATGTCGGCCTCCATGTCAGCGCCGGTCCGGAACGGCGGCGCGACCACCAGGCGGCGCTGCGGGTAGTGGAAGTACACCGGCAGTATCGGCACGCCGGCCGCATCGGCGATCTTCCAGAAGCCGCTCTTCCAGCGCTCCACCGGCTTGCGGGTGCCTTCCGGGGCCAGCCCGAACCAGAGCCGCTCGGCGTCGCGCAACATCGCGGTCGCCTGCTCCACAACGCCGTGCGCGGCGCGGCGGTTGACCGGAATCACGCCGAGCTTGCGCAACAGCCACCCCAGCCCGGGCACCCGGAACAACGAGTCCTTGCCGAGGATCCGCACGTCCACGCCCAGCGCCAGCTTGGCCGCGAACCCCCACACCGCGTCCCAGTTGGACGAATGCGGCGCACCGATCAACACCACCCGCGGCAGGTCGGGGAACTCGCCGGTCATGCGCCAACCGCCCAGGCGCAGCACCGTGCGGCCGAACCAGCGTCCAAAGCGGCTGGGCCGCACGCGCGGCACATTGGGCGGCAACGTGGGCACGCTGCCTGCCGGTACTTCCGGGTCGTCTCTCGCCGTCATCGAGCGCCCATCTCCCCTGCTCTGCTCTACGTCGATGATCGCACCAAGCCGCCGCCGCGATCAGTCCCAGTCGGTCCGCGAGCGTCCCTGCTTGATGGTGCCGCGCTCGCGCTTGCCGGCCAGCCGCCGTTCCTTGGAGCCACGGGTCGGACGCGTCGGAATCCGCTTCTTCGGCGCGTGCAGGCTCTGGCCGATGAACGCCGCCAGCCGCTCGCGCGCGTCCTCTCGGTTGCGGTCCTGGGTGCGCAGGGTCTGCGCATTGATGACCAGCACCCCGTCGGCGGTGATGCGGCGATCGCGACGGGCCAGCAGGCGGGCGCGCACCGGCTCGGGCAACGACGGCGACTGGGCAATGTCGAAACGCAACTCGACCGCCGTCGATACCTTGTTCACGTTCTGCCCGCCCGGACCGGCCGAGCGCACGAAACGCTCGACCAGTTCGGACTCGGGAATGACGATGTTGCCGATCCGGACCATGCCCGGAGTCTAGAAGTACGCCAGCGCCCTGGCGAACTGGGCGTCCGGCGGCGCAATGGCTTCCAGCGCTTCTCCGCTCGCCGGGTGGGCGAACGCGAGCCGGTGGGCGTGCAGCAGCATGCGGTGGATGCCGACCATGCGGAAGGCCCGGTTGTGGCGACCGTCGCCGTGGCTGGTATCGCCGATCAGGTGGTGGGAGACGTGCTTGAGGTGGCGGCGGATCTGGCGGAAGCGTCCGGTCACCGGTTGCACCTGCACCAGCGCGTAGCGCGAGCTGGCAAAGCCGGAGGAGGGCCAGTCGCACTCGGTCCGCGCCAGGACCTGGAAGCGGGTCTGCGCCGGCTTCTTCACCGGTTTGCCGGGGCCGCCGTCGAGCGGGTGGTCGACATCGAAATCCGCCTCCGGCCAGCCGCGGCAGATCGCGCGGTAGTCCCGGTGCAGCTCGCCGGCCATGACCGCCTTGCCCAGAGTCGAGGCGGCGTCACGGTCGAAGGCCAGCAGCAGGCAGCCGCTGGTGGCACGGTCCAGGCGGTGGACCAGGAACACCTTGCGCCCGAACTGCCCGCGCAAGCGGTCGGCGGCAAAATCGGTCTCGCCCCGGGCCAGCGCGCTGTCGTGGACCATCAGTCCGGCCGGCTTGTTGATCACGGCCAGCCACTCGTCCTGGTAAACCACCGGCAGGGCAAGCGCTGCAGGATCGCTCAACGGCGCGGCCACGCCAGCAGCATCGCCGCGACGCCGGCGATCCCGGCTATCCACGAGGCGACCGGGACCGACCACTGCCCGGCGCCGCCGGCATCAAAGCCGTACAGCACCGCCGAGGCGACCAGCAGGCCGCTGCCCAGGATCGCCGCGACCGTGCGCTTCTGGGTTTCGCGCGCGGTGCGGGCCAGTTCGGCCAGGTCCGCCGAGCGCATCCGCAACTCGTGTTCGCCGCGCACCTGCTGGGTCAGCCAGGTGTGCAGCAGGCGCGGCATCTCCGGCGCGTGGGTCACCAGTTCGGGCAGATGGCGACGGAACTCGCGCAGCAGGCGCCGCGGACTGTAACGGGCGGCGAGGATCTTCTTCAGCACCGGCTTGGCCACGCCCCAGATGTCGATGCGCGGATCCAGCTGGCGTCCCAGGCCCTCGATGTTGAGCAGGGTTTTCTGCAGCAGGATCAGCTGCGGCTGCAGGGTCAGCTGGTGTCGCTGGGCGGTGCGGAACAGCTTGACCAGCACCTCGGCCAGCGAAATCTCGCTCAGCGGCCGGGTGAAGTAGGGCTCGCAGACGCCGCGCACGGCGGCCTCCAGCTCGTCCAGGCGGCTGTCAGCCGGCATCCAGCCCGCGCGCAGATGCAGCTCGGCGATGCGCCGGTAATCGCGGTTGAAGATCGCCATGAAGTTCTCCGCCAGGTAGTACTGGTCGTCGTCGGAGAGCTGGCCCATGATCCCGAAATCCAGCGCGATGAAGCGCGGGTTGGCCTTGCGGGCGGGGTCGATGTCGACCCAGATGTTGCCGGCGTGCGCATCGGCGTGGAAGAAGTTGTCGCGGAACACCTGGGTGTAGAACACCCGCACGCCCTTGGCCGCCAGCGCCGGGCGGTCGATCCCGGCGGCGTCCAGCGCCTGGATGTCGTCGGAAGGGATGCCATACACCCGCTCCAGGGTCAGCGCCTTGCCGGCGGTGTGGCTCCAGATCACCTCCGGCACGTACAGGTCGTCGCTGGGCGAGCCGTCCGCCTGGGTCCAGAAGCGCCGCAATACGCTGGCGTTTGCCCCTTCGCGCTCAAGGTCGAGCTCGGCGGCCAGCGTGCTTTCAATCTCGGCGACGATCGCGCGCGGGCGGATCTTCTCCGCGCGCGGATGGGTCCGCTCGACAATCCCGGCCAGCGCGCTCAACAGGCCGATGTCGGCTGCGACCTGATCTTCGATGCCCGGCCGCAGGACCTTGACCACCACCTCGCGCCCCGGATTGCCGCCGGACGCCGGCAAGGTCGCCGCATGGACTTGGGCGATGGAGGCCGAAGCCAGCGGAGTGGTGTGAAAGCTGGCGAACGCGGCCTCGACCGGCCGGCCCAGCGACGCTTCCACGATCGCCCGCGCGACCTCGCCATCGAACGGCGCGACGTTGTCCTGCAGGGTCGACAGCTCGACCGCGATGTCGGGTGGCACCAGGTCCGGGCGGGTCGACAGGATCTGGCCGAACTTGACGAAGATCGGCCCGAGCTCCTGCAGGGCCAGGCGCAGGCGGACGCCGCGCGGCTGGGACACAATTTCCGCCGACGCGCGCGGCACGAACGGCCGCGCCAGCTTCAACCAACGCTCGGCCGAGGTGCCCTCAAGCAGCTCGTCGAGCCGGTAGCGCAGGAGTACGCGACCGATGCGCCAGGCGCGCAGGGCCGCTTTCACGACGCGCTGCCGGGTGCGGAGACGCCGCTGCGAAGCCGGCCGACACGGGCGACCAGACGCTCCACGTCGTCGCGGATCGCGTCCACGTCATCGTGGAACGCCTCCAGCTCGGCGCGCGGCACCACGTCGCGCGATTCCTCGGTGACGTACTCCGCCGCGCTGCCGGCCAGCTCGCCGGCGACCACACGCGCCTGCTTCAGTCCGGCGGCCAGCGCGTTGGCAACCTGCACCCCGACCACATCGCCGAACACGCGGGCGAATGGCTGCTGCCAGTCCGGGTCGAAGCCCTCGGCCAGCCGCTGCAGGCGTCGCGCCAGGTCCGCATCGCCTTCCATCCGCAGCCGCCCTACCGGCGGCGCGTCATCGTTACGCAGGAACGGCAGCTGCCCCAGCAGCCCGGACAGGGTGCTGCTGATCGACAGGTCGCTCGCCTCGGCGGCGTCCACCGGGCCGACTTCGAGCCCGTCGCCTACCACCCGGATCTGCAGCGCCAGCGGCGGCGATGACAGGTGCAAGGCAACTCGCCGACCATCGAGAGCGGCCAGGCTGTCGCGGGTCTGCGGATCCAGCGCGAGCGCGCGGTTCAGGGCGGTCTGCAACGCGCGCCCGGCCAGCGGCTTGAGCGCCGCCAGCGGCGACGGAGGAAATGAGCGGGACTGGGTCATGAGCGCATTCTACTTGGCGCGCGCCTGCCTCCGGCATCGTCACCGCGCAGGAGCGTCGTTGCCAGCAGACGCGGCGCTAGCGGTGCGCAAGGTAATCGGCACGCACCCGGGCCAGGCCCTCATCGAAGCCGATCGCAGGCCGGTAACCGAAATCGCGTCGCGCCGGGCCCATGTCGTACCAGTGCGCCGTCACCAGTTGCTCGGCCAGGAACCGCGTCATCGGCGGTTCGCCGCGCAGCGGCAGCGCAGTCCACAGTCCCTCGCAGACCACGCCAGCCGCGTAGGCGAGGCGGAATGGCAGGGTCTTCTCCACCAGCGGCGCGCCCACCGCGGCCAGCAGGCCGTTGATTGTCTCGCGCATCGTGCGCGGATCGCCGTTGCTGATGAAATAGGCGCGGCCGGCGCAGGTGGCCCCGATCGCCAGATGTTCGAAAGCGTCGAAGTGGGCCTGGGCGGCATTGTCGATGTAGGTGGTGTCGACCAGGTTGTCGCCTTCGCCGACCAGCCGCAGCCGCCCCGCGTTGGCACGCTCCACCAGCCGGGGCAGCAACTGGTTGTCGCCGACGCCCCAGATCAGGCGCGGACGCAGCGCGACGGTGGCCAGCGCCGAGTCGTTGGCCGCCAAAACCTCCTGCTCGGCGATCAGCTTGGTGCTCGCATACGGCGCCTTGAAGCCGGTGCCGTAGGGGACGTCGTCCGCGCTGCCGCCTTGCACGGGGCGGGTCGCGCGGTGGGTCACGCTGGGGGTGGAGGTGTACACCAGCCGCGCGATGCCGTGGTTGCGGCAGGCGTCCAGCACGTGCCGGGTGCCGAGCACGTTGGCGTCGTGGTACGCCTGCCGCGGCCCCCACGCACCCGCCTTGGCGGCGTTGTGGAACACCGCGTCACAGCCTCGCGCAGCGGCGATGACCGCATCGCGCTGGGCCAGGTCGCCGCGCACCTGCTGCACGCCCATCGCTGCCAGCGCCGGGTAGTCGCCACGGTTGAAACTCACCACTTCGTGGCCGCGCGCACGCAGCCCGCGACACAGGGCCTGGCCGAGAAAGCCGCCGCCGCCGGTTACCAGGATCTTCATCCGCGCATGCTACGACACGGCGCGCCGCGGCACCGCCGTCGCCACGACCGCGTCAACGGATGGGCCCGTATTTATTTGCTATTGACGCGTTGAAGGTATTCTTCCGCCATGCCCCTTGCCCCGATCGCGGTTACTGCCGCCCTTGCCTGTCTGCTGGTCTGCGGTACGGCCCACGCCGCACGAGTCGACAAGGTCGCCGTGCTCGGCCTTGACGAGGCGATGACCGACAACGTGCGCAGCGCGGTCACCCTCGTGGCGGCCTCCGGCAAGGAGATCTCCGCGCGCCGCCTGGCCTATCTGGTTCGTGCCGCCGAGGACGAAACGCGCGAGGCACTTGAGCCTTTCGGCTATTACTCACCGATCATCACCGTCGATTACGAGCGCAACAACGGCTCCGCGGGCACGGTCACGATCACCGTCGTTGCCGGCGATCCGGTGCGCGTCCGCCGCGAGCACGTCGCCATCGACGGCGCCGGTGCGCGCGACCGCTATCTGAGCGAGGACCTGGCCAGGTTCAAGCCCGAGATCGGCGACGTGTTCGACCACCAGCTCTACGAAGCCAGCAAGATCCGCATCAGCCGCCGGCTGTCGCAACGCGGCTACTTCGACGCCGACTTCGCCTCGCGCCGGGTGGAGGTCACTCGCGCAGACAACGCCGCCGACATCGACCTGGTCTGGAACAGCGGACGCCGCTACGACATGGGCACGATCGATTTCCAGCAGACGCCCAACACCATCCTGCGCCAGTCCGTGCTGGACAAGCTGGTGTACTGGGACACCGGCAGTTACTACCACCAGGGCAAGCTGGACCGCCTGCGCGATTCGCTCACCGCGCTGGACTATTTCTCCTCGGTGATGATCAATCCGCTGCCCGACCAAGCGGTCGACGGCCAGGTGCCGATCGACGTGGTGCTGACCCCGGCCAAGCGCAGCATCTACACCGCCGGCCTGAGCTACGGCACCGACAGCGGCGCCGGCGTGCGCCTGGGGCTGGAGCGCCGCTACGTCAATGACCGCGGCCACAAGGCGCTCGCCCAGCTCGACTACGCCCAGCGCCGCAAGACCCTGACCGCGCAATACCGCATCCCGGCCTTCGCATGGGTGGACGGCTGGTACACGGTCAGCGCGCAGGCGGCGGATGAGCAGACCGACTACATGGACAGCCGCCGAATCGAGCTGGTCGCCAGCCGCAGCGGCAAGATCAACCGCCACCTCAACGTCGTCGCCTCCCTGCACGCCCTGCGCGAGCGCTGGTCATACGCCGCCGACGATGACGGCGACCCGCTCACCGAGCCGGCATTCCGCTACGCCACGTTTACCTACCCCTCGCTGCGCGCCGAGTACATCGACGCCGACGACCGGGTGTTCCCGCGCAACGGCCGCGCCGGCACGCTGATGTTGCGCGGCGGGGTGGAAGGCGCCGGCAGCGATGCCGACTTCGGCCAGATCCGCGCGACCGCCAGCTGGTACCGCGGCATCGGCGAGCGCGGCCGGATCATCGCCCGCGGCGAGCTGGGGCACACCTTCACCGAGGAACTGGTGGCGATGCCGCCGAGCCTGCGCTTCTTCGCCGGCGGCGACCGCAGCATCCGCGGCTACGCGTGGCGCGAGGTCGGACCGCGGGTGGAAGGCAGCGACGGCAAGCTGTACGCGCTGGGCGCCAAAAACGTGGCCACCGGAGGCATCGAATACGAGCACTACTTCACCCCGAGCTGGGGCGCGGCCGCATTCGTGGACACCGGCAGTGCGTTTGACAGCACCCCGGACTGGCGCACCGGCGTGGGCGCGGGCGTGCGCTGGCGCTCGCCGGTCGGACCGCTGCGCCTGGACATCGCCCACGGCCTGGACAGCCCGGACTCCTCGTTCCAGATCTACCTCAGCGTCGGCGCGGATCTTTGAGCATGATCGGCTTCCCGAGGCGCCACCGCTTGGACCCGGACCTGACCCCGGAGGAGCGCGAGGAGCGGATCGCCGAACTGCGCCGCAAGCGCCATGCACGCATGCGCGTCCTTGCGATCCGCAGCGCAGTGCTGACCGGCGGGCTGGTGCTGCTGCTGGTCGCCGTCGTCTACTGGCTGGTCAGCACGATCGGCGGACGCGACGTGCTGTTGGCGCAGATCGTCCAGCGCCTGCCGGCCAACGCGACACTGAGCTGGCAGAAGGCCGAGGGCCCGGTGTCGGGGCCGTTGACGATGCACGACGTGCGTTTCACCTACGACGCGATCGTCTTCACCGCCCAGCGGGTGACCCTGGAGCCTACCCTGCTGCCGCTGCTGGGCAGGCACCTGCGTCTGGACGCGCTGCAGGTGGAAAACGCCACGCTGGACCTGCCCGCCAGCGACGAGCCGTTCGAACTCCCGCGCTGGCCCGATTCGCTGCCGCAGATCAATCCGCCACTGGCACTCACCGCTGCCGATATCCAGATCGACCGCTTCCGGATCAGCAGCGAAGGCGAGCCGACCATCAACATCCGTCGCCTGCGCGGCGGCCTGCAGGCCAAGCCCGGCAGCCTGCACGTGGAGACGCTGGCGATCGACAGCGACCGCGGCCGCTTCACCGCCCACGGCGACTACGCGCCCGCGGACAACTACCGCACCGACCTGCTGGTGACCGCCGTCCTGCCCGCGGCGCCCGGCCGCACGTCGGCGCGGTTCGGTCTGCTGGCGCGGGGCGATCTGGACGAGATGGACCTGGGCCTGGGCGGGCGCGCGCCCGGCGAGATGCGAGCCACCGTGATCCTGCGCGGCAAGGACCGCCTGGTGAGCCCGCCGGGTGCCAGCGGCGGCCCGGTCATGGCCAGCGTCAACCGGCCACAGTGGCAGCTGCGCGCGCGCGCCGACGCGCTCGACATCGGCCTGCTGACCGATCCCCAGGCCGCTCCCGCGGAGGCGCCGCTGGCGCTGCAATTGCAGGTCGACGGCGTGGGCGGCGACGCCCGCCTTCGCGGCGAGGTCCGGCAGGGCGAGTTCAGCGCCAGGGTGCTCAATTCGCGCCTGCGGGTGGAGGACCAGGTCCTGGACCTGGACCCGCTGCGGCTGGAGCTGCTGGACGGCAGCGTGATTGCGCGCGGCACGGCCGACTTCAAAGATCCGGCCAATGCCTCGTTCCGCTTCGCCACCAATGCCCGTGGCCTGCAGTGGGGCAGCCCGACCGCGCTGGCCGCGGATGCCGATTTCGGTCTCGCCGGCACCCTGCACGGGTGGGCGCTGATCGGCAATGCCACCCTGACCCGCGACGGCGAGCGAGCGACGCTGACCCTGGATGGACGCGGCAACAACGAGCGCATGGACTTGAAGGCGCTGGACGTGGCGATGCCCACCGGCACCCTGGCCGCCACCGGTCGCATCGCCTGGGCGCCGTCGCTGGCCTGGGACATCGACAGCCGCCTGGCCGGCTTTGACCCGGGCTACTTCGCCGCGGGCTGGAACGGCTCGGTCAACGGCCACATCACCAGCACCGGCAGCGCGCGCGGGGATGGCGGACTGGAAGCCGCCCTCGACCTGGCCGACCTGGGCGGCCGCCTGCACGGCAAGCCGCTGGACGGCAACGGTCACTTCACCATGTCCGGCGCCTCCCCGACCGGGGATGTCGCGCGCTACCTGGGCGAAGTCGCCCTCGCCATTGGCGGCAGCCGGATCGACGCCAAGGGCAGCTACGGTGACCGCGTGGATGTCGATGCGCGCTTCGCCCCCTTGAACCTGCAGGACCTGCTGCCCGATGCCAGCGGCACGCTGCGCGGCACGGCCCGCGTGCAGGGTCCGGCGGCAGGGCCTGACATTCGCGCCGACCTGGTCGGCAGCAACCTGAAGTTTGCCGATTACACCGCCAGCACCCTGACGATCAGGGGCGAGCTGCCCTGGTCACGCGGCGACGGCCAACTGGCCATCCGCGGCGACGGCCTGGCGCTCGGCGCGCCGGTGGACCGGCTGGCCATCGACGCGCGCGGCGCGGTGGAGCAGCTGCGTCTGAGCGCCAGCGCCGGCCGGGAAGGCCTGGCTTCGCTGGCACTGGATACCTCGCTCAACCACCGCGGCAACCGCTGGCAGGGCACCCTCTCGCGGCTCGGGGTGGACATGGAGCGCGGCGCGGACTGGCACCTGCGCGCGCCCGCCGGCTTTGCCTGGGCGCCCGCGCCCAGCGGCAGCAGCGTGACGCTGGAGCCGGCCTGCCTGGCCTCGACCGCCGGCGGTTCGCTGTGCGTCAGCGCGGACTGGCCGCGCCGCGGCCTCAGCGTGGTCGGCGAGGGGCTGCCGGTCGCGCTCGTCGAGCCATACCTGCCCGAGCGCGAGCACCGCCAGCCGTGGCTGCTGCGCGGCGAGCTCGCGATCGACGCGCACATCCGCCCGGTCGGCAACGGCTGGGACGGCCAGGCGCGCATCACCTCGCCCGGCGGCGGCATCCGCAACAGCGAGCGCTCGCGCACCGAACTGCTCAGCTACGAGAACCTGGCCCTGACCGCGACCTTCCGGCCGCAGGGCATCGAGGCCGAGTTCGGCACCGGGTTCAACGGCGACGGCCGCATCGACGCCAGCCTGCGCACCGGCTGGGACACGTGGTCGCCCTTGAGCGGCCAGTTGTCGCTGAACACCCGCGAGCTGACCTGGATGGAGCTGTTCTCGCCGGACATCGTCGAGCCGACCGGCGCGCTGAGCGCGCAGATCAGCGTCGCTGGCACGCGCGATGCGCCGCAGCTGGGCGGCCAGGCCCAGCTGGCCAATTTCAGCACCGAGATGCCGGCCCTGGCGATCACCCTGCGCGAGGGCAACCTGCAGCTCAATGCCCTGGCCGATGGCAGCGCGCGGATCCACGGCAGCGTGCGCTCCGCCTCCAGCGCCGGCAACGAAGGCAACGGCGTGCTCAACATCGACGGCACGCTGGGCTGGAAGGGCGATGACACCCCGCTGGTGCTGCGCCTGAGCGGCACCGACGTACTGGTCTCCGACACGCCCGACCTGCGCGCGGTGGCCAGCCCGGATCTGCAACTGAATTACCAGATCGGCCAACCCATGCGCCTGTCCGGCACGATCAACGTGCCCGAGGCAATGGTCAACCTTGAAGGCCTGGACCACGCGGTGTCGCCATCGGCCGACGTCGTCGTGCTCGATCCGGTCAATCCCGACGAAGGCCCGGGCACGCCGCTGGCGATGGACCTGCGCATCACCGTCGGCGACAACGTGCGCATGAAGGGCTTCGGCCTGACCGGCAAGGTCGACGGCAATATGCACCTGCTGGCCCGCCCCGGGCGTGAACTCACAGCGAACGGCGCGATCAATGTCGCCGGGGAATACAAGGCCTACGGGCAGGACCTGAGGATCACCCGCGGCCTGCTCCGCTGGTCCAACGACCCGGTCTCGAACCCGGTGGTCAACCTGCGCGCCGAGCGGGTGATCGGCGAGGTCACCGCCGGCGTGGACGTGAGCGGGCGCGCCAGTGCGCCGCAGGCCTCGGTGTGGTCGAACCCGGCCAGCTCGCAGCCCGAGGCGCTGGCCTACCTGACCCTGGGTCGACCGCTGTCGACCCTGACCGGCGATGAGCGCGGCGACCTCAACGCGGCCAATGCGGCGCTGACCGCCGGCGGCGGCATGCTGGCATCGCAGCTGGCCACCAAAATCGGCCTGGAGGATGCGGGCGTCACCCAGAGCCGCGCGCTGGGCGGCAGCGTGTTCGGCTTCGGCAAGCAGCTCTCGCCGCGGCTGTACGTCGGCTACGGGGTGTCCCTGCTGGGCACCGGCCAGGTGCTGACCCTGAAGTACCTGCTCGACCACGGCTTCGACATCGAAATCGAATCGAGCACGCTGGAGGATCGCGGTTCGATCAACTGGCGCAAGGAGAAGTAGGCGCTTCCCACCGATGGGAACGTTGCACCTGCGGGGCGTGAGGCGACCGGGGGAATGTCCCTGGGCGCGAATGTCCCCCGGAACCGATGGAGCCGGTGTCTCCTCCTTTATTTCTCACCCAGGGACATTCCCCCGGCCGTTCCAGCCTGCCCGGCATTGTTGACGCGCACCGTTTGTCCGCGGCTCTATCCGGGCACGGCTGCAATCCGTCAGCGGGACCCGCGGGCATTCCGGGCGAAATAAAGGAGGAGGCGTCCGCCGCAGGCGGATGCCGGGGGACATTCGCCCGGAAGGTTCGCGGGCCCCGGCCCCGGCCCCGCCAGGCCGGCGCGACTACTCGGCGGGCAGGCCGATGACGTGGCCCAGCTTCTCGCGCTTGGTCGAGAGATAGCGCTGGTTGCTGGGGTTGTGCCCGACAAGGATCGAAATCCGCTCCGGAATCAGCACCCCCAGCTTCTGCAGCGCCACGACCTTGGCCGGGTTGTTGGTCATCAGGCGCAGCGCGCCGACGCCGAAATGGGCCAGCATCGGTTCGCACAGGCCGTAATGGCGCTGGTCGGCGGCAAAGCCCAGGTCCTCGTTGGCCTGCACGGTGTCGGCGCCCAGATCCTGCAGGTGATACGCGCGGATCTTGTTGATCAGGCCAATGCCCCGCCCTTCCTGGCGCAGGTAGAGCACGATGCCGCGGCCTTCGGTGGCGATCCGGCGCAAGGCCTCTTCCAGCTGCGCGCCGCAGTCGCAGCGCTGGCTGAAGAACGCATCGCCGGTCAGGCACTCCGAGTGCACCCGCGCCAGCACCGGCGCGCTGTCGTCCAGGTCGCCCAAGGTCAGCGCCACGTGCTCCTTGCCGCTGGCCGTGTCGATGAATCCGTGCAGGCGGAAGGTCGCCCACGGCGTGGGCAGGTCGCAACTGTCGACGTAGCGGATTACCGGCTCGGCCTCCGCGGCGACCGGCACCGGCAGGTGCGATTCCGCCGGCGGGGTGGCATCGGTGCGGGCGTTGGCATCGCCGGCGAGCAGATCGACGGCCGGGCTGGGCTCACTCATTGCATGTCCTGCACAAATCGGGGATTGCGACCAACGGGGCCATTGTCCTCCACACGCCGCCGCAACAGGTCCTTGAATGGGTGCGATCGCGCGGTTTCTCAAGCGCGCGCAGCGTCGAGCCGCCGGCCACCGACGCCGGGCCGGGGCGATCAGGCGATCGCGTGGCCCATCCAGGACAGCATCACGGTAGCGATTCCGAAGTAGATCAGGATGCCGATGCCATCGGCCAGCGAGGTGATCAGCGGGGAACTGGCCGAGGCCGGGTCGGCCTTGAACTTGTTCAGCAGGAACGGCAGCGACATGCCCATGACGCTGCCGACCAGCACGATCAGCAGCATGGTCGTGGCCACCACCAGGGCAATCGCCGGGCCGCCGCGGAACAGGCCAATCGCGCTGACCGCGACGGCCATCGTCAGGCCCAGCAGGGTCGACACGACCAGTTCGCGCACCAGCATGCTGCCCCAGTCGCGCATTTCCACATCGCCAGTGGCCAGGGCGCGCACCATCAGCGTGGCGGACTGCGCGCCCGCGTTGCCGCCACTGGCGATCAGCAGCGGCAGGAAGAACACCAGCGCCATGTTGGCGGCGATCAGGTCCTCGAAGTGGGCGATGCCCGCGCCCGAGAACAGGTTCGCGAACACCAGCAGCACCAGCCAGTACACGCGCTGGCGATACAGCAGGGACACCGTGGCGTCCTTCATGCTCATCGTCAGCGTGCCCAGGGTACCGCCGGACTTGTGGAAGTCCTCGGTCGCCTCGGCCTCGGCCACGTCCATCGCGTCATCGGAGGTGACAATGCCGACCATGCGCTCCTCGCGGTCGATGACCGGCAGGGCGATGAAGTCGTAACGGGCGATCTTGTTGGCCGCCTCGACCTGGTCGGCATCGACGTACACGGTGACAGGGTTGGGCGCCATGACCTCCAGCACCGGGGTGTCCGGATCGGCCAGGATCAGGCGACGCAGGGTTGCCACGCCGATCAGGTGGCGGTCGTGGTCGACCACGTAGGAGGTGTAGATCGTCTCCTTGTCCGGCGCGACCCGGCGCAGTTCGGCGATCGCCTGGCCCGCGGTCAGGTCCGGGGTCAGGGTCGCGTACTCGGAGGTCATCAGCGCGCCGACGCTGTCGCGCGGGTAGCTGGCCAGGCGCCGGATGTCGTCGCGCTCGGCCTGCGCCAGCGCCGGCAGCAACCGCTCGCGGCGGTCCGCCGGCAGGGTGTTGAACAGGTCCACGCGCTCGTCGGCGGACATCAGGTTGAGCAGTTCCAGCACCTGCGGGCGCGGCATGCCGGCGACCAGCTCGGTCTGCAGCTCCAATGGCAGGTAGCCGAACAGCAGCGCGAGCTGGTCGGCGGTGATCAGCGGCAGCACCTGTGCCTGCTGCTCGGGCTCCAGGCGGGTGAGCACGTCGGCCAGGTCGGCGGCCAGGACATCAGCCAGTTCGCCGCGCAGCGACTCGCCTTTGCCGTGCGCCAGTTCCGCGGCGATCGCCTCGGCAACGAGGTCGGCGTCGAAGTTGCCCTCCGCGTCGGCCCGGTACAGGAGGCGGGTGTCGGGCTTTTTCTTCTTCTTGAGGTTGATCACGGGGTGCCTCCGGAAGTCGCGAATGAGGCGACCACGGAAGCGGGCAGCGCCGGCTTACCGGATCGCTGCAGGCTCCACGTACCGCCAGGGACGCGCGCGGTCCATGGTGTAGGGGAAAGTTCCAGGTTGACTCGGTCTGTCCACGTTGCGGGCATGGCCGGAGGAAACGGGCCCCGGCAGCCGCCGAAGTCTAGGAAGCGCCACCGCCGGGGTCAACCGGCGCGCGACCTGCGACGTTCAGGCGACCCGGTGCCGGCGCGCGCCCACCAGGTGCACCAGCAGCAACGAGATCGCCGCCGGCGTCATGCCGGGGATGCGCTGGGCCTGACCGACCGTCTGCGGCCGCACCTGCTCCAGCTTGCCGGCCAGCTCGACCGACAGACCGTGCACCCGGCCGTAGTCGAAATCCCCGGCGATCGGCGTGGTTTCGTGGCGGAGCTGGCGCGCGATCTCCGCGTTCTGCCGGTCCAGGTAGCCGGCGTACTTCACCCCGATCTGGACCTGCTCGGCGACCGCGGGATCGGCCACGCCCGGACCCAGCGAGGGCACCGCGACCAGCCGGGCGTAGTCGATCTCAGGGCGCTTCAGCAGGTCCCGCGCGCTGGTCTCGCGGCTGAGCTCGATCCCCAGCCCGCCGGCGACCTCGTTGCCCAAGGCGTTGCCCGGCGACATCCAGATCGCGCCGAGCCGGGCGTTCTCCGCCTCGATCGCGTCGCGCTTGGCGGCGAACGCGTTCCAGCGCGCATCGTCGACCAGCCCAAGCTCGCGCCCGATTGCGGTCAGGCGCAGGTCGGCGTTGTCCTCGCGCAGCTGCAGGCGGTATTCGGCGCGGCTGGTGAACATCCGGTAGGGCTCGGTGGTGCCGTGGGTGATCAGGTCATCCACCAGCACGCCGATGTAGGCCTCGTCGCGGCGCGGGCACCAGCCCTCGTGGCCCTGCACCTGCCGCGCCGCGTTGACGCCGGCCAGCAGGCCCTGTGCGGCGGCCTCCTCATACCCGGTGGTGCCGTTGATCTGGCCGGCGAAGAACAGCCCCTGCACCGCCTTGGTCTCCAGGCTCGCCTTCAGGCCGCGCGGGTCGAAATAGTCGTACTCGATCGCGTAGCCGGCGCGGGTGAGATGGGCGTTCTCGAAGCCGCGGATCGAGCGCACCAGCTCCAGTTGCACGTCAAAGGGCAGCGAGGTGGAAATCCCGTTGGGGTAGATCTCCGTCACGCCCAGACCTTCGGGTTCGACAAAAATCTGATGGCTGGCCTTCTCGGCAAAGCGCACCACCTTGTCCTCGATGGACGGGCAGTAACGCGGACCGATGCCGTCGATCTGGCCGGTGTAGAGCGGCGAGCGGTCCAGCGCGCCACGGATGATCTCGTGGGTGCGCTCGCAGGTCTCGGCGATCCAGCACGAGACCTGGCGCGGGTGGTCATCGCGCGAGCCCATGAACGACATCACCGGGCGCGGGTCATCGCCGGGCTGCTCGACCATGACCGAGTAGTCCAGGCTGCGGCCGTCGATGCGCGGCGGGGTGCCGGTCTTCAGCCGGTCGACCACGAAGGGACCCTCGCGCAGGCGCGCTGCCAGGGTGGCCGACGGTGGATCGCCGACCCGGCCGCCGGCGTGCGTGGTCAGGCCGACATGGATCTTGCCGGCGAGGAAGGTCCCGGCCGTGAGCACGACCGCGGGCGCGCGGAATCGCAACCCGGCCTGCGTGGTCACGCCGCGCACCTGGCCGGCATCGAAGTCGATATCGTCCACCGCGGACTGGAACACCGTCAGCCCCGGCTGGCGCTCGACCGCCGCGCGGATGAAGGCGCGATAGAGGCTGCGGTCGGCCTGGCAGCGCGTCGCCCGTACCGCCGGTCCCTTGCTCGCATTGAGCCGGCGCCACTGGATCCCCGCGGCGTCGGCCGCATGCGCCATCACCCCGCCCAACGCATCGATCTCGCGCACCAGATGGCCCTTGCCGATGCCGCCGATGGCCGGATTGCAGCTCATCGCACCGATGGTCTCGATGTTGTGGGTCAGCAGCAGCGTGCGTGCACCGGCACGCGCGGCTGCCAGCGCCGCTTCGGTACCAGCGTGGCCGCCGCCGACCACGATGACGTCATATTGGTAGAAGTCGTTTTTCATGTCGCCAACCAGGCAGGCGGGGTACGCCGTGGACGCGAAGGACGCCGAAACCGGCGCCAACGCAGGGAGGGAATTGTACGCCGATCAAGCACTTGCCACGAAAACCGGCGCGGATTGAGCGGAGTCAAAGGCCGTTGCCGCGAGACCGATTTTGCCTCGCCGTCAACCTTGGCACGCTTCGTGCGTTATCACTCCTGCACCCAACGGGGCAGGCGCCAGGCGCCGGTCGGGATTGGAACAGGGCCGACCATGCGCCCGTCGGGGAAGCACCAGGGTCGAATGTCGGGGGACATTCGGCCCTTTTTTTTATCCTCTCGATGCCCTTCGTCACACTCTGCGCGAGACTTTGGGCAGGGGAGCGGCTGCGTGCGCGCTCGCCATCCATTCGGCGCTTTTTGCGCATGACGCGGGCCGGAATGACGAAAGCCCCGCGTGGCGGGGCTTTCGGGTGTAGGCGCCGATGCCGGACAAGGGCGGAACAGGGGGGATCCGAGATTCCTTGTCGGGCATCAGCATGGAAGCGGTAACTGATTACGTCGCATTGCGACGTTGTTTGTCAATAGCTGGCCCGCAGTGCCGGCCGGAAGCGCCGGCTATTCGACTTCGCGGGAGGTGCGCGCACGTTCGATCATCCGGTCGGAACGCGAGTTGCGCGACCCCTGGCTGGGAGGCGGCGCGGCGGGGCGGCTGGGCATCGCGGCCGGGCGCGGCTGCGCCGGAACCGGGTTGCGAATCACCGCCGAGCTCGGCCGGTTGCCGGCCGGCGGCGTGGACCGCTGGATGCGCTCGCGCTGCAGGCGCTCGTAGTCGCGCCACGGCGCACGGTCGTTGCGTCCACCCGTGGGTGGGCGGTAGTCGTGATTGCCGCCATGGTGATTGCCATGCCCCGGGCGCACGATCACCACCGGCGGCCGGTAGTAACCGCCGCCATAGCCATAGCCGGGGTAGCCGTATCCCGGGTAGCGGTAGCCCGGGTAGCCATAGCGGTAGTTCAGGCTGCCGTAATACCCGGGATAGCGGTAATTGTCGTAGTAGCTGTCGTGGTAGCGATAGGTGGTGGACGGCTGGCCGTAGTAGTAGCCGCCGCTGTCGTATTGGTAGCCGCTGCTGACGCAACCGCCCAACAGGCCGATCGCGAGCGCGGGGAGCAGGATTTTGCGGAACATGCGTGGATCCCCCATTGATTGTTGAACCATACTCGGCTATAGCCGTTGAACTAGCCCTTAATCCTTCGCGCCGCATAAACACGGCCGCCGGCGCCCACCACTTGGGCTACGCTTGTCGCCATGAACAACGCCGACACTGCCCAGACCCCCGCCAAGCCGCACGCCGCGCCGGACTTCGACGCCGTGCTGACCGCCGCTTCGCGCATTGCACCGCACATCAACCCTACCCCGGTGCTGCACGCCCGCACCCTGGACGCGATCGCCGGCTGCCGGCTGCTGTTCAAGTGCGAGAACCTCCAGCGCGCGGGCTCGTTCAAGTTCCGCGGCGCGTGCAATGCGGTGTTCTCGCTGACCGACGCCCAGGCTGCCAATGGCGTGGTCACCCAGAGCTCGGGCAACCACGGCGGCGCGGTGGCGCTGGCGTGCCGCGAGCGCGGCATCGCGGCCACCGTCGTGGTTCCGCGCGGTGCCTCGCGGGTCAAGCTGGCGGCGATGGAAAGCTACGGCGCGCGCATTGTTCCCTGCGAGCCCACCCAGGCCTCGCGCGACGAGGTCACCGCGCGCGTTGTGGAAGAGACCGGCGCGGTCCTGGTTCACCCGTTCAACGATGCGCGGGTCATCGCCGGCCAGGGCACGGCCACCCTGGAGATGCTGCGCTTCGCTCCCGACATCGACACCGTCGTGGTGCCGGTCAGCGGGGGCGGTCTGATTTCCGGCACCGCCCTGGCCGCCCTGGGCGTCGATCCGTCGATCCAGGTGTATGGCGCCGAGCCCGCCGGCGCGCGCGATGCCCACGATTCGCTCAAGCAGGGCGAGCGCATCACCGGCCGGGTCGCCGACACCGTGTGCGACGGGCTTCGAGCCGAGCTGGGAACCCTCACCTATCCGCTGGTGCGCCAGCTGGTGCGCGACATCCTGCTGGTGGAAGACACGCAGACCGTCGATGCCATGCTGCTGGTATGGGAGCGGATGAAGCTGGTGATCGAGCCCTCCGCGGCGATCGGCCTCGCCGCGGTGCTGGCAAACCCCGGGCAGTTTGCCGGTCGCACGGTCGGCATCGTGCTGTCGGGCGGCAACATCGACCTGTACGAGCTGTCGGAGCTGCTGTCGCTCGCGTCGCGCGGCTGAAGCGGGAGCGATCAGCCGCCTGAGCGTGGCGTGGTGCCGAAAGCGATGGTCAGGTGGCCCAGCCCTTCGGCCAGCAACAGCCGGGCGACCGCCGCACGCTTCGCCAGGGGCTGGGCATGCAGGTCGTCGAGCAGCCAGCGAATGGAACGGCAACGCGCCTGATGATCCGAGCCGTTCAGGCCCGCAACGAAACCATCATTGAGCATCGCCGCGCGCACGCCGGCGGACTTCAGGCCCTGCCGGGCCGAGGCCTCGTCAAAGGGCTGCCGCGGCGACTGCATGGCGACAACGAACAGGTTCGCCACGGCGCCGGCAAAACGGCCGCTGTGCTCCGGCCCCAGCCGGTTGGCGACCTGATTGAAGGTCGCCAGGCTGCGCTCGGCGGCCGGGTCGAACAGCGGGCACAGCACCTCGGCCTCGCGCGGATCCGACAGGGTGGTCCGAGCGACCTGGAACAGCTGGTCGATCGCCGGGTCCGGGGCCCGCAGCAGCAGCTCGTGGCCGTCGGCGACCAGGGCTGACGGATCGAACCCCCATTGCTCGACGGCTGCGGCAGGCGATTGCTGCGCGCGCACCGGCATCAGGCTGGTGGCGATCAGCGTGGCGACGGAAACCACCGCGGCGAGGGTCATCGGATGGAACATGGCGGGCGCTCACGGCTGTGCGGACAGAGCCCGAATTTAAGCATGCCGTGCTGAACCGCGGGCCCGTTCTGCGCCCGGCGACGCTCAGCCGCCGCGTTCGCTCCGCAGCGCCCGCACCGCTGGCGGGCTGCCCACCGCCGCGCGCGCGGCGATCCAGCTGAACACCGCGATGCCCGCCATCACCACCAGCGCGCCGTACAGGGCGCGTCCCTGCGGCCAAGCCTCGCCCAGCAACAGCACACCCAGCACCGTCGCAAACAGGATCTCGGCGGCCTGCATGGCTTCGGTCGCGGCCAGCGCGGTGGGGTTGTTGCGGACCATGCCGGTGGCCTGGAAGAACAGCACCGTGGCGATCACGCCCGCCCCCAGCGCCACCGCGGCGGCAAACCAGACCTGGTCCAGCGAAGGCGCCCCTGCCTCACCGGCCGCGAAGGCGGCGACCAGCCACCAGGCCGGCTGGCTGGCCAGGGTCAGTCCGAACACCCGCTGGGTGGCGTTGAGCTCCACCCCGCCGGAGGACGGTGCGACACGCTCCAAGTGCAACAGCAGGCCGCGGTTGCCCAGCGGATAGGCAACCGCGGCAACGGCGACACAGCCCAGCGCGATCCAGCCCTCGCGGTCCAGCCCGCCGTCGTCGACACCGAACTGCATCATCAGCACGCCGGCAACCACGACCAGCCCCACCGCCAACGCCGGGCGCGGAATGCGGGCGCGCTCGTCGTTGTAGAGGAAGGGCGCGCAGAGCATGCCGGCGATCACGGTCAGCTGGAACGTGCCGGCCACCAGCCACGACGGCCCACTCGCGGCGGCGTAGCTGAGCCCAAGGTAGAAGATCACGAAGCCCACGGTGCTCCAGCCCAGCCACGGCAGCGGATGGGCGCGGATCGCGCGCCAGACCGGCCCCATGCCGCCCTGCCAGCGCATCAGCGGGACCATCAGCGGCAGGGTGATCAGGTAGCGCAGCGAGGCCGTCCACGCCCAGTGGCCGCCGCCGATCGCCGCCGCGCGGTTGAGCACGTAGGTGCAGGTGAAAAACAGCGCCGACAGCAGCGCGATCGCCACCGCCAGCAGGGCCCGGCGGCGCTGGGAGAGATCAGTCATGCCGCGAATCTACGCCAAGCGGGCGGTGGCGGTCTTGCACGCCGCTCAGCGCTTGCGCACGCGGATGCTGGACGCGGGCACCTGCACTTCATCAATGCCGCCGACACGGATGGGTGCGCCAGGCGGTGGACCCCAGGCGTGGGCGTAGATCGCCTCCAGGGTCACCGGCAACTGGCCATCGGGCTTGCGCATCGACTCGTAGACCTCCCCGGCGCGTGCAAAGCGCTGGCGGCCGGTGAGGCTGCGCCGGCGGGCGGCCAGCGCGTTGGTGGCGCCCAGTCCCTGCAAGCGCTGCATCAGGCTGGCCATGTCGGGCTGGCCGAGGTGGAACTCGTCGCGGTCCAGTACGGGGTCCTTGAAGCCGGCGGCAATGAGGGCATCGCCAAACGGGCCAATGGCCGTAAACGGGCTGACGTGCGGCGCCTCGTCGACCTCGGCGAAGGCCTGACGCAGTTCGATCAGGGTGTCCATGCCGAAGGTCGAGACCAGCATCAGGCCACCGGGCTTGAGCACCCGGCGCAGCCCGGCGAAGACCGCCGGCAGGTCCTCGACCCATTGCAGGCACAGGTTGGAATACAGCACATCGACGCTGCGATCGGCCAGCGGCAATGCGCGCGCATCCGCCGCCACCGGGACCGGGCGTGGCGCGAAGGGATTGAACCGGAAGCCACCGCCCTGGCCGCGGACCTGGGCGAGCATCCCCGGCGCGACGTCGAGCGCGAGCACGCGCGCCCTGGGCCAGCGCTTTTGCAGGAGCGCGGCCATGTGTCCGGGGCCTGCGCCCAGGTCGACTACCACTTCGGGCGTCGGCAACGCCAGCGCCGGATCATCCAGGTAGTCCAGCGAGTCGGCCAGCCGCGAGCCGATCTCGCGCTGCACCTCGTCCAGACCCGTATAGGTGTCGGCCGCACGCGAGAAAGCCCGGCGGATCTGGCGGTAGTCGAACAGCGCGCTCATGCCGTGGCTCCCGGGCGGGCCTTGCCGACGGGTGTCGACAGACACGAAATGTCCTGCGGCATCATGGGGCGACACCGCGGCTGATGGCGGCCACACGGGCCTCGGCGCGGGCGCGATCGCGGGCGCCGGACATGGCCTCGATCAGGCCGTCGATATCGGCCGGGGCGTGCAGCGCGGACAGGGTGATGCGCAGGCGGGCCTGGCCTTCGCCGAAGGTCGGCGACGCGGCCGCTTCCACCCAGTAGCCCGCGCGCTGAAGGGCGGCCGCCATCGATGCCGCGCACGCATCGTCACCGACCAGCAGCGGCTGGATCGGGGTCTGCGAGTCGAGCAGGGCCAAGCCGGCGCGCTGCGCACGCTCGCGGAAATGCGCGACCAGCTCGGCCAGCTTCTGCCGACGCCAATGATCCTTGCGGGCCAGCTTGAGCGCGGTGAGCCCGGCCGCCGCCTGCGCGGGCGGCAAGGCCGTCGTGAACAGATAGGGCCGCGCGGTATCGGCGAGGTGCTCGATCAGCTCATGGGTGCCGGCCACCACCGCGCCCTGCCCGCCCAACGCCTTGCCCAGGCTGGCCAGTTGCAGCGGTACCTGATCCACGCCAAGGTCGGCGGCGGCCACGCTGCCGCGTCCTTCCGGACCGACCACGCCGATCCCGTGCGCGTCATCGACATACAGCAGTGCGTGCTGGACGCGGGCGACAAGCGCCAGTTGCCGCAGCGGGGCAATGTCGCCGTCCGCGCTGAAGACACCTTCGGTGGCGACCATGGCCATGCCGTCGGGCATGCTGCGCAACTGCCGGATCGCGCCCTCCGGATCGCCATGCGGGTAGCGGCGCAGGCGGCAGCCGGCCAGGCGGGCGGCGTCGACCAGGCTGCCGTGGTTGAACGCGTCCTGGGCGCAGACATCCTCATCGCCGAGGAGCGACTGCAGGACCGCCAGGTTGGCGAGGTAACGGCTGCCGAACAACAGGGCGCGCGGCGTCCCCAGCCAGTCGGCGATCTCCTGCTCCAGCCGCTCGTGGGTCTGATGCCGGCCACAGGCCAGGTGCGAACCCGAACCGCCCGCGCCCTGGGCGGCCACGGCATCCTGCAACGCGCCGATCACCGCGTAATGCTGGGACAGGCCGAGATAGTCGTCGCTGCAGAAGTTCAGCAGCTCGCGGCCGTCGACGCTGCAGCGGGCGCCGTCACGATGGCTGACCGCACAGCGGGCGTGGCTGCCCGGCGCGTCGGCGCGCTGCGCCCGGATCGCGTCAATTCGATCGCCCCAGAATACGCGCTCCACGGCTCAGCGCTTCACGCCGGCCACTGACCGCGGCGGATGGGGCGTTGCAGGCGCGTCGCTTACGCGGTGATCGAAGCGGTCGCTGTGGATGATGTCGGCGTGCACTGTTCCCCCCGGACTGGTGGCCGTAGGGGTCACATTATCGTCCTTTCCGGGCATCGGCATCGCCCGCAGGCCGAGACGGTCGAACAGCGCACGGTCGTGGTCGGCGCCCGGGTTCGCGGTGGTCAGCAGTTTCTCACCGTGGAAGATCGAGTTGGCGCCGGCCAGGAAGCACAGCGCCTGCAGCTCATCGCTCATCTGCTCGCGTCCCGCCGACAGGCGCACCATTGACCGGGGCATCAGCAGGCGCGCCACGGCGATGGTGCGGGCGAACTCGAACGGGTCCAGTTCGGCGAGGGCATCATCGTCTGCCAGCGGCGTACCGGCGACCTTGACCAGGCGATTGATCGGCACCGAGTCGGGATGGGCGGGAAGGTTGGCCAGCGCCTGCAGTAATCCGGCGCGCTGCTCCCGCGACTCGCCCATGCCGACGATGCCGCCGCAGCAGGTCTTCAGGCCGGCGTCGCGGACGAGGGCCAGCGTGTCCAGTCGGTCCTGGTAGCCGCGGGTCTGGATCACCTCGCCGTAGAACTCCGGCGCGGTGTCCAGGTTGTGGTTGTAGTAGTCCAGCCCGGCATCCCTGAGCGACTCCGCCTGGCGGCCGCTGAGCATGCCCAGCGTCGCGCAGGTCTCCAGCCCCAGCGCCTTCACGCCACGGATCATCTCGGCGACCCTGGGAATGTCGCGGTCGGCCGGCGAGCGCCACGCCGCACCCATGCAGAAGCGCGAGGCGCCGGCATCACGCGCGGCGCGCGCACGCTCCAGCACTGCGTCGGTGGACATCAGCTTCTGCGCGTCCACGCCGGTGTGGTAGCGCTGGGCCTGCGGGCAATAGGCGCAATCCTCGGGGCAACCGCCGGTCTTCACCGACAACAGGGTGCTGACCTGGACCTCGGCCGGATTGAAATGCGCACGATGGACGCTCGCCGCGCGGAACAGCAACTCGGTGAACGGGAGCTCAAACAGCGCAAGCACTTCGCTGCGCGTCCAGTCATGGCGGCATCCATCGGGCGCACCGGCGGAAACGCTGGCTTCACTGACACGGGACATGGCGGTTTTCCGGCTGACGGCGCGATGAGGGGCCGGGCAGTCTGGAAAGCAACGCTCAGGACTGTCAACACATGGCGATCAACACGGTGGGGCGAAACGGGATTGGCGTGCTGGCCCGGTGGGGAGGCCGGCTTGCGAGCGCGCTGTGGCCCGGGAACTGCCTGGCCTGCGGTGCGGACGGGGAGCAGGGGCGCGATCTGTGCCCGCTGTGCGAGGTGGCAATCCCCTGGCACCCGCGTGCCTGCCTGCGATGTGCGCTGCCGCTGGCCGGTGAGAAGGCCAACACGACAAACCCGCATCACACCGGATCGGCGACGTGCGCGAGTTGCCTGGCCGAACCTCCACCGCTGGTCGAGGTGCGCGCCGCGTGCACCTATGGCGTCCCGCTGGACCGACTCGCGCCGCGCTTCAAGTTCCACGGCGACCTGGCGGCCGGGCGCGTGCTGAGCGCGCTGATGGTGCAGGCGTTCGCCGCGCTGCCGCGACCCGACGCGATCGTGCCGGTGCCCCTGCACCGCTCCCGCCTGCGCCAGCGGGGCTACGACCAGGCGCTGGAGCTGGCCCGTCCTCTGGCAAGCGCGTTGGGCGTACCGCTGCTCGACGGCGCGCTGTTGCGCGCGGTTGCCACGACTCCGCAATCGCGGCTGGATGCGGCCGATCGGCGCTACAACGTGGAGGATGCGTTCGAGGTCCCGCCGCGCGTGGACCTGCCGGCCCACGTGGTGCTGGTCGACGACGTCATGACCACCGGAGCGACGCTTCATTCCGCGGCGCAGTGCCTGTACCGGGCCGGCGCAGTACGGGTGGATGCCTGGGTCGCCGCGCGGGTTCCGTGACAATTGACAGGCGTCGCCGCGCGCGCCTAGATGGGGCCATCTTCTATCGGGAAATCGTCATGGTGATTGGCCGCAGCTGGTGGGTACTGGTGTTGTTTGGCGTGATCGCCGTGGGGTTCGGAATTATCTCGCTGGTCTCACCGGCCGCCACCGCGGTGGCAATGGTATGGGCGTTCGGCGTGATGGCCGTCGCCGAGGGGGTGATCAGTCTGTTTGCACTGATTTCCGGAAACTCGCGGATCTCACGTGTCTGGCTCGCCCTGTATTCGCTCAGCTCGCTTGCCTTCGGTGTGCTCGCGGTACTCAACCCGCTGCAGATGGCGAGCGTCCTGTTGCTGCTGCTGGCCGCATGGCTGCTGGTCGCGGGCGTGTTCCGCATCGCCCTGGCGATCAGAATCCGCAAGCACATCCGCGGTGAGTGGCTGATCGCGCTGAGCGGCTTGCTGGTGATCGCGCTGGCGGTGCTTTTCGTGGCCTACCCGCTGGCCGGACTTGCCACGATCGCGATCTGGATCGGTCTGGGAGCGTTGCTGTACGGCGCGTTGCAGATCTGGGTCGGACTGAAACTGCGCAGGTTCGCCACCCGGCTCTAGCCTGGGAATCTTCCGGGACAATCGGTCGTGGGGATCTGGCCGTCAGGATCAGACCGTCAGGGTCAGCCCGTGAGGCTCCGCCCGCGACGATCGGGCCTGGACTCAGGCGCGCTGCATCCACAGGTCCAGCGCGATCCCGGCAAACACCGCCATCCCCACCCAGTGGTTGTGCACGAACGCGCGGAACAGCGGTCCGCGCTCGCGGGTGCGGCTGATCCAGAACTCCCACGCCACCAGCGCGACGGCGACGGCCAGCCCGGCCACGTACCAGGCGCCCAGCCCGGCACGCTGGCCCACCAGCAGCAGGGCGGCGAAGAACAGCGCGTAGATCACACCCTGGATGACCAGATCCAGGTCGCCGAACAGGACCGCGGTGGATTTGGCGCCCAGTTTGATGTCGTCCTCGCGGTCGACCATCGCGTACCAGGTGTCGTAGCCCGTGGACCACAGGATGTTGGCCACGTACAGCAACCATGCCAGTGGCGGAACTTCGCCGGTGACTGCGGCAAACGCCATCGGGATCGCCCAGCCGAATGACATGCCCAGGTAGACCTGCGGCAGGTGCGTGTAGCGCTTCAGGTAGGGATAGCTGGCCGCCAGCACCAGGCCGACCAGGCTGAGCCAGACGGTCAGCGCGTTCATGGTCAGCACGAGCGCGAACGCGCCCAGCATCAGCACGGCGAACAGCGCCAGAGCCTCGCGTCCGCGGACCGCGCCGGTCGCCAGCGGCCGCTCGCGGGTGCGCTCGACATGCGGGTCCAGCCAGCGGTCGGCGTAGTCATTGATCACGCAGCCGGCCGAACGCGTCAGCCACACCCCGGCGGTGAACACGAACCACGTCCACAGCGGCGGCACGCCCCCTGCCGCCAGCCACAGCCCCCACCAGGTCGGCCAGAGCAGCAGCAGCCAGCCGATCGGGCGGTCGTTGCGGGTCAGCTGCCAGTACAGGCGCAGGCGGGTCTTCCACGCAGGCACCTGGGCCGGCTCGAAACGCTCGTAGTTCATCGTGCAATTATGGGCGATGACGCGCGGCCGGGTTTGGGGCTAGAATGCGCTCCCCGTGCGGTCTTCGCATGCGGCCCAAGATGCGCCTGTAGCTCAGCTGGATAGAGTAGTGGCTTCCGAAGCCATTGGTCGGGGGTTCGAATCCCTCCAGGCGCACCACTTTGATTCCCTGTGCGCTCGGCAGTGGCGGGACCCCATCCGGTTTGTCTTGTTGACGGCGCGCAATGCGCGGTCACCGCGTGCACGCTTGGCCTCATCGCCGCGTTACACGTGTTTCACCGCGCCACTGCGACGATCCGGTTTGAGTCGGCCTTTGGGGCCCCTCGACTCCTGGAGCGCGCTCATGTCAGACCTGCTTGAACTTTCGATCCCCTGGTGGGAAATCGTTCTGCGCGGCACGGTCGTCTTCTTCGTATTGATGGTGTTGCTGCGCCTGTCCGGCAAGCGCACCGTCGGCCAGTTCACGCCGTTCGACCTGTTGGTCCTCGTGTTACTGGGCGATGCGATGCAAGGCTCGATGATCGCCGGCGATGAATCGCTGCAGGGCGGCATCGTCCTGACGGCCACCCTGATGGGATGGAATTACATTCTGGGAGTCACCACCTCGCGCAGTCGCAGGATCGAACGTCTGGTGGAAGGACGCGCGGTGGTCCTGGCACGCAACGGCCACGTCTACGGGCGAGCTCTGGACGACAACCGCATCGGTATAGATGACCTGCAGGAGGCGATGCGGGCTGCCGACTGCGCGTCGTTCGGCGATCTCCGGCTGGCAGTTCTGGAGAAGGATGGCCATATCAGCGTGGTTACCGGACGCCGCCATTGAGCTGTCAGCAGCGGTCTCTCTGCCGTCCCTGCCCGGACGTGCCCGTCGATGCCGCGGAAAATCGCAGGAGCGCACTGTCCAGACTTGGCATCGCGAACATGCGCTCGCTGCCCAGCACGCTGTATCGGGGCCGGGCGGCTGGGAGCGCGAGTCTCTGCCTGTCACAGGCCTTCAATCCGGCGACGTCCACGCCCGCGACATCGGCCGCGCGCCGGGCCAGTTCGGCCCAGGTCACCGCTTCTCCATTGGTCAGGTGCCATATCCCGGTCTCGCCGTCGATCAGCAGATCCAGACAGGCGTCCACCAGGTCGGGAACGTAGGTGGGCGAGATCACCATGTCTTCCGCCGCGGTGAAGCGGCTTCCCGCACGAAGCGCACGCAACGCCAGACTCACGAAGTTGTACTGGTCCCAGGGACCGAAAAATGCGCTGGTCCGTATCACCAGCGCGCCGGGGTGTGTTTCCAGCACCGCCGCTTCCGATCGCGCCTTGCTGCGGCCGTACACGCTGATCGGCGATACCGGATCGGACTCCAGATAAGGGACGTCCTGGGTCCCGTCAAACACCAGGTCACTTGAGAACGTCACCATCGGGATGGCGTGCCGTGCGCACAGTTTCGCCAGCACACTGGGACCCAGCGTGTTCTCGCGGAAGCAGCGCTCGGCATCCGCCTCCGCGTCATCGACACGCACATACCCTGCGGCGTTCACGACCGTCCACGGCCGGTGCAGGTCCAGCGCGCGGCTGACCGAATCGCTGTCGGCGATATCCATGCCGGCGCGAGGCAGGAGCCGATGGTCCAGGTCACGCTCCTGGCAGAGACGCGCGAAAGCGCGCCCCAGCGTGCCGTTGGCGCCGACGATCAGGATCGGCGCGCTGCGTACGACGGAAGTAGCGGAGGCTTCTGCGCGGATCGCCGCCCCTGACGGGTGTGGATCGCGCAAAAAACGCCCTGGCCGCTTCCACCAGCCCGAGCCTGACAGCACCGGGTGATCGATCGGTGTGCCATCCGCCAGTTGCCTGATCAGTGTGGCCACTGCCGTCGGGCGCGGCGCGCCTGCGCTGACATCGAACGTGCCGACCTCGTAATAGCCATGCTTTTGCGTCAGCAGGCAGTTCCAGTCGTAGGAGCCCAGCATTCCCCAGGCGGTAACCGCGCGCACATCCGCACCCGCCGCCCGCGCCTGCTCGGCGCCGCGCCATACCCCGAGCAGCCAGCGCATCTGATCCTCGCGGGCGGCGTCGATGTGGGCTTCGGTAATCGCCACGGGAATCCGGTAACGCTTCCATGTCTCGTCGATCAGCGGCGCGATCTGGCCGATCGGTTCCCCCATGGCGCGCGCCGCCTCCACGTCCGCGTAGCGATCAATGCCGTTTCCGCCGTGGTGGGCGACCGGATACCGGGCGAGCTCTTCGTCCAGGAAACGGTCGCTGGTTGCGTAGTGGTTGATGCCGATCAGGTCGGGCGGGCAAGGGTTGTGGCGAAACCAGCCGATCGCGTCCGCGGGGACGTGACAGACGTCGACCAACCAACCGTGCAGTGGATGCTGTGGCCCGACCCTGCCGCACAGCAGGTCCCAGCTCAGCCAGCGCAGGTGGTTGTTGAAATCCGCCTGATACTGCAGCCGGTCGGTGGCGAAGGTGGTTCCCAGATCTTCGGTCTGAACGAGCCTGGCGCGTGGGTTGATCTCGCGGATCGCCCGCATCGCCAGGACGATGCCCTGGCACTGGTTGAACATCGCCTTCCCGAAGGTGACCTCGTCGCGCCCGTGCGGATACCAGAGTCCATACAGGCCGCTGAAGCGGGCGGTGGTCAGCGGTTCGTTGACCGGGGTGTAGTCCTCCACCCAGGGGTAGCGTTGCGCCACCGCGCAGGCGTAACGGGCAAGCTGGGTGGCAAACGCGGGGTCGACGAGGCTGGTGTACCGCGGCCCGCTGCCGTGGTGGAGAAGTCCGACGATCGGACGCATTCCCAGGGCGCGGACGCGTGCCAGGCGGCTGTCGGACCAGTCCCACTTTCGTTGGTCAGGGGCAAGCGGCGCCACCCGCTCCCACAGCACAGGGAAACGCAGGGCACGTATGCCGGTGGAGGCAAGACGGTCCAGGTCGTCGGGCGTGCTCGCGTACTCGCGCCCGTCGAGTTGACTGAAGTAATCCGAGCCAACCCGGTTCACGGTGCACTCGATCCCGCCCCATGCTTCAAGTCGCTCAGACACCGGCTGTCCTCCCTGGGTGGAGTGTGTCTGCTACTCGATCAGCGGCTGCGGGATGGGATTGACGGGGCCCGGCGGGGTGGTTTTTGCGGACTGCCCGTGCGCCGCCGAGGGATGGCCGAGCTTTTGCAGTACGTATTCGGATGCCTTGAGTGCCGCACCCACGCACTGGTCCATGTTGTAGTAACGGTACTGGGCCAGCCGACCCACGAACGTCACCATCTTCTCTTCGCGCGCAAGGCTGTCATAGCGCTGGAAGAGGATCTCGTTTTCCCGGCGTGGGATGGGGTAGTAGGGATCGCCCTCGGCCTGCGGGTATTCACGAACGATCGAAGTGCCGCTGTGGGATTGCCCGGTAAGGTGCTTGAACTCGGTGATCCGGGTGAACCGGTGATCGTTGGGATAGTTGACGGTGCCGACGCGCTGGTACCGCTCCACCGTTGGCAGGTGCTCGTGTTCAAAGCGCAGCGAGCGGTATGGAAGTCGCCCGTAGCAATGACGGTAATACGCGTCCAGCGGACCGGTGTAAACCACGTGCCGGGCGTCTACATCGCCGCGCAGCTGGAAGAAGTCGGCGTTGAGTTCGACCCGGATCCCGGAATGATCAAGGATGCGCGAGAACATTGCGCTGTATCCGTCTTTCGGCATCGCCTGATAGGTGTCGGTGAAATAGCGGTCGTCGCGGTTGGTGCGGGTGGGTATCCGCGCGGCGACCGATGAGGCCAGCTGTGACGGATCCAGGCCCCATTGTTTTCTTGTGTAGCCGCGGAAGAACTTGAGATAGAGGTCCTGCCCCACCGCGTTGACGACCACGTCTTCGCTGGTCCGGATCGGGTCCCTGGGCTCGCGCACACGGTCGAAGAATTCCTGGATCGTGCTCTCGTCCAGCTCGAGTCCATACAGTCGGTTGACGGTATCGATGTTGATCGGGATCGGGACAAGCTGCCCGTCCACCTGCGCCAGCACGCGGTGCTCGTACGCGCGCCAGTCGGTGAACCGGGACAGGTAATCGAAGATGCGCCGGCTGTTGGTATGGAATATGTGAGGCCCATATGGATGGATGCGTATACCGTTGCCGTCCAGGCGGTCGTGTGCGTTTCCGCCGACATGGTCCCGCTTGTCGATGACCAGCACGTCCGCGCCCTGGCTGGCCAGCTCCCGGGCGACCACGGCGCCGGAAAACCCGGCACCGACAACCAGCACGTCGGTTTTCATTCGGTGGCCTCCGCTTCCACCACCGGGCAGCGCGCCATGCTCCTGTCTTCTGCCGACCGCAGGGCCGACTGGAGTTCGCCGCGCATGTCGGCAACCGTTTGGCTCCACGAGGCGGCAGCGGCCCGCTGCACGCCTTCCTCGATCAGTTCGGCATCGGGGCTGCGCAAGGCCCGCGCCGCCAGATCCAGAAACTCCTCGTGATCGTGCGCTATGGCCACCACCGGGGTGAAGTTGCGCACCACGTCCGCCACCGCGGTCGACACGATCGGCGTCGCGGTGGCCATGTATTCCAGGGTCTTGGTGGGATTGATGAAGCGCGTCGCATCATTCAACGCGAACGGCATCAGGCAGACATCAAATCCCTTGGCCAGCGCAGGCAGGTTCTCGTAGGCCTGCTGGCCAAGCCAGTGGATATTGGGCGCCGCCGGCAACTGATGCTGCTCGACCTTGGCAAGCGGGCCGGCCATGACTATCGACGCCTCGGGGAATTGAGCGGCAAGCGCGGCAATGAGCGGGTAATCGAGACGCTCGTCGATGACGCCGAAGTACCCGAACACCGGTCGTGCGAGGTTGGCGATGGACGCCGGAACCTGCGTCTGCGCCAGCCTTGCCCGGCCGAAGTGGGCGGCATCCACGCCGCATCCATGGAAATGGACATTGGGATGCTGGGCGGATTTGGCCTCGTAGAGCTGGTATCCGCCGGTGTAGACGATGTCTGCCCTGTCCAACAGCAACGCCTCGCGCTGCCTGATGTCGGTCGGCGCAAAGCGGAAATTCGCCAGTTCGTCCATGCAGTCGTACACCACGCCTGCACTGCCAAACTCGCCCAGCATCACCGGCGCGGTCATCGGGGAATAGAACCATTGAACCGGTCGCTCGAAGCGTCCCTGCAGCAGCGGGTGGTCCGCCAATGCGGCACGCACGAGCTGGAGGATCACGCGTGACTGCTCGTCCACACCGTCCGGCGGCCCGGGAAGCAGAGGCACGATGCGGACGATGTTGTCCATGGGCTCGGAGATTTCCAGGCTCGCCGGCGCGTCGCCGGAAACTTCCACAGGCTCTTCGATAAAAGCGATGCGGTGGTGTTGCGCCATTCTTGACAGGATCTGCTGGGGTCGCTGCCAGACGAAATCCCAGCGCAAATGGCTGTGGACGATGATGGGGAACCTCTCAATCCACCCGGGACCCGACCCTTCGACCGACGAGGCGCGATATGGTCCGGACGGTTCAATGCTGGAGTGGGCATTCAACTGATCCCGCGCGTGCGCAGGAAACGGGTGCGGGACGGTCTCTTCCATCATTCGCTCCATGAGGGGTCCTGACGGGAGTTTCCGAAACCCCAGTGCATGAAATGGTGAAATCCTGGGCATCGGCCCGCGCCGGAGCCACGCGGCTTCACAAGCGCGGGTACGGCGCGGTTCACCCTCCCTCCCGCAGGCGTGCGTAGGCTCGTCCCATGTGCGGACGTGACAGCCAATTCTTTACGTGGCGCGAGATCCACGCGTTCTCCGGCGGACTCGCGGTGAGCACGCCGGCGCAGGATCCCGAGCCCAACTACAACCGGGCGCCTACCCAGGCGGGATGGGTGCTGGTTGCCGACGGTGATGGGGCCGTCGCCACGGAAATGCGTTGGGGCCTGCTGCCGTCGTGGGCGAAGGACACCCGCCTGGCCTACAGCACGATCAACGCACGCTGCGAAACCGCCGCCACCAAGCCGGTGTTCCGGGAGGCGTGGCAGCAGCGCCGCGGCCTGGTACCGAGCTCGGGTTACTACGAATGGCGGATGGAAGATGGCGCCAAACAGCCCTACTTCATCCACGCCCGAAGCTCGCCGGTGCTGTTTTTTGCCGGGCTGTGGGAGCAGCGCGGCGAGCTGCTTACCTACAGCATCGTGACCCGCGATGCGGATCCCGCCATCGCGCATCTGCATGACCGCATGCCTTTGGCGCTACCGACCGATCTTCTGCATGGCTGGATGACGGGCACTCCGCAGCAGGGCACCGAAATCGCGCTGGCAGCGAAGGGACCGGAGCTGGAATGGCACCGCGTCGACAAGGCCGTCGGCAACGTCCGCAGTACCGGGCCACGGCTGGTGGAACCGCTGGCGCCGCAGTTGTTCGACGGCACCGATTGACAGAGGGATTGCCCGGCCGCAATTTGTCGCGTGGCTGCAAGCCCACGCCGACCTGGCTCTGCAATGGAAGTGCAATGACTGACGCAATCGCATTGGACGCGGTCGACAAGTACTACGGCCAGCGGCAGATACTGCGCGACCTGACGTTGCGGGTTCCGCTTGGCAGCGTGTTCGCGTTCCTCGGCAACAACGGCCACGGCAAGTCAACGACCATCCGCTTGATCACCGGGCTGACGCGCGCGCAATGCGGAAGCATCCGCGTCCTCGGTCACGACATCACCCGGGAACGCCGGCGGATACTCGCGCAGACCGGCTGTCTGATCGAAGCGCCCAGCAGCTACCCGAACCTGACCGGCGCGGAGTTCCTGTCCATTGGGGTCAGCCTGAAGAAGCTGGCGCGGACCGAAATCCACCGGGTGCTGGAGCTGGTCGACCTGCGCGGCGATGGCCGCCAGCGCATCCAGCACTATTCGCTGGGCATGAAGCAGCGCCTGGCCCTGGCCCATGCACTGCTCGGCAGCCCGCGACTGCTGGTACTCGACGAGCCGACCAACGGACTGGACCCCCATGGCACCCAGCAGATGCGCCGGCTGCTGTCCGGGTTGCCGGCGATGGCCAACTGCACGATCTTTTTCTCCAGCCACAACCTTGATGAGGTGGAGAAAACCGCCAGCCACCTTGCCGTGCTCCACGACGGCGCCGTCCGTATCCAGACCTCGGTGCCGGACTGGCAGAAAAGTCTGGCTGGCGTGCTCGCCCTGGACCTGTGTGACGCCGGCAAGGGCGCGTTGGCGTTGCAGTCGATGGGCTACGCGACCACCACGGACGAGTCCGGCCATCTGCTCGTCGCCGATGTGGACCGTCAGCAGGCCGGAGTGCTGCATGCACGCCTGATGGCGTCGGGCTTGACCCTGTACCAATCGACGCTGCGCAAACCGAGCCTGGAGCAGTGGTTTCTCCAGACCTCCGGCCACCACGGGAGCGCGACATGATCCTGCGCCTGCTGCGGGTCGAGCTGCTGAAAATCCGGCGCTCGCTGGTACTGCTGGTGACCGTGGCCTGCCCGCTGGCCATCGTCGGTCTGATGCTGCTGGTCGGGCTGCGCGACGTCTCCCCGGCCGAGATGACGCCGGATCGCTGGAGGATGCTCTGGATGAGCATTTCGGCGATGTGGGCCTGGTTCATGCTGCCGTTGTTCGTTGCTCTTTCCACCAGCCTGATCAACGGAAACGAGCACCGCAACCAGACCTGGCGCCTGATGCTGAGCCTGCCGGTTGGCCGCACCGAGCTGTTTGCGGCCAAGGCGCTGGTCGCGGTGGTGCTGGTGGTGGTGGCGCACACGGTGCTGTTGGGTGCGACGGTGCTGGGGATTGCGGCGCTGGGAATGTCGGGCTTCCCTCTCGCTGGCGCGTTGGATGGCGTTCCCGACAGGGTCGTGTGGGCGGCTCCGCTGGCGGTGCTGCCGTTGCTGGTCATCCACCACGCGCTGAGCTGGCGGGTTGCCTCCATCGTGCCGCCGATTGCGATGGGGGTGGTGGCGACGTTCGCCGCGATGCAGATTGGCGGTCACTCGGAGGCCTGGGTGTGGTGGCCGTGGACGTACCCGCTGATCGCGACCAATGCCGCCTCGGAGGCCGCGCGGGAGTGGGTGCTGATACTTGCACCGGTGGTTGCGGCGGGACTGTTTGGCTTGAGCGCGTGGTGGCTGTCGCGACGTGAGGTCACCTGACGGGTGGACAAAAAACCGCCCGGTGAGGGCGGTTCTGTTTTCGCTGGTGCGCTTCGAGGGCGCGCGGTCAGAACGCGTTGATCCCCGTCAGCTCCCGTCCCACCACCAGCTGGTGGATGGTCTCGGTGCCCTCGTAGGTGATCACCGACTCCAGATTCATCGCGTGGCGGATCGCGCAGTGCTCGGTGGTGATGCCGGCGCCACCCAGCAGGTCGCGGCACTGGCGGGCGATGTCGATCGCCATGCGGCAGTTGTTCCACTTGGCCAGGCTGACCTGGGTCGGCGCCATCGTGCCGGCATCTTTGAGTCGACCCAGCTGGACGACCAGCAACTGCGCCATGGTGATGCGGCGCGCCATGTCGGCCATCTTCAATTGGGCCGACTGGGTCGCCGCCACCGGGCGGCCGAACAGGATGCGCTCCTTGGTGTAGCCGAGCACTTCGTCCAGGCAGGCAATCGCCGCGCCGATCGGGCCCCAGGTGATGCCGTAGCGGGCTTGGGTCAGGCAGCCCAGCGGACCCTTCAGGCCTTTCACGTTGGGCAGGCGGTTGGCTTCGGGCACGCGCACGTTGTCAAAGAACAACCCACTGGTGACCGAGGCGCGCAGGCTCATCTTGTGCTTGATCTCCTGGGCGGCGAAGCCCTGTATGCCCTTCTCGACCACGAAGCCCTGGATACCCTCATCGGTCTGCGCCCAGACGATCGCGATATCGGCCAGGTTGCCGTTGGTGATCCACATCTTGCTGCCGTTGAGGACCCAGTCGCCGCCGTCCTTTTTGGCGCTGGTCTTCATGTTGGCCGGGTCGGAGCCGCCGTGCGGTTCGGTCAGGCCGAAGCAGCCGATGGTCTCGCCGCGCGCCATCGAGGGCAGCCAGCGCTGCTTCTGCTCCTGCGTGCCATAGGCGAAGATCGGGTACATGCACAGCGAGGACTGCACCGAGACGAAGCTGCGGATGCCGCTGTCGCCGCGCTCCAGCTCCTGGCAGATCAGGCCGTAGGACACCGAGTTCAGGCCGCCACCGCCGTACTCCTCCGGCAGCGATGAACCCAGCAGGCCCAGCTCGGCGATCTCAGGAATCAGCTCGCGCGGAAAGCGGCCTTCATCGAACGCATCGCCGATGATCGGCAGCACGCGCTCGTCGGTGAACCGCGCCACCGTGTCCTGCACGGCGCGCTCCTCCTCGGTCAGCAGGGAGCGGGTGTCGTACAGGTCGTAGGGATTGAGGGACATGGTCGGTCTTCTTGTGGAAAAGGCCGCCCCTTGGGGCAGCCGGAATGGGGGAGGAAACGGGGCAGACCTCTGCGGACCCGCGCAGCCGATGCCGCGCGGGTCCGTCGGCGTGTCGCATTAGAAGCGGTAGTTGACCTCGACGCCGAACATGCGCGGCAGCGACGGCGAGACCGCGAAGTCGACCAGGTTGGTGACCTGCAGACCCGTCAGTGGCGGCACGTTGGGCATGGCCACGTACTTCTGCGGATCGATGGTGCGCTGCACGTCTTCCGGAGTGCGGTCGTTGAAGGCGTTGGTCACGTAGGCACTGACCTGCAGCGCGTCGCTGGGGCGCACGCTGAAGCGGAAGTTGGTGCGCGTGGACGGTGCGATGCTGGCCAGGTTGTCGACCTGCACGTAGCGGCGGCCCTCGTAGGTGGTGTCCGTGTTGGCCGACCAGCCCCAGCCATTGGCCAGCTGGCCGTCGTACATCAGGCCAAAGGAGAGCTTGGTCTTGGGCACGCGCGGCAGCATGTTGCCCTTCGCATTCGCACACGCACCGTCGTTCAGGCTCGGGGCGACGCTGGGGCAGAACAGGTCGGCCTGGTACTGGCTGATGAAGCTGATGATCTTGGCATCGGTGTAGGAGTAGTTGAGCGAGGCAAGCCAGCCCTCGGCGAACAGCCACTGGGTCTCCAGCTCGGCGCCGCGGATGCGCGACTCGCCCACGTTGGTGGTGTAGCTGGTCGAGAACAGGCTGCCGTTCTTGCGCGTCACCGAACCGGTCGCGGTCAGCTGCTGGTTGTCCCAGTTGATCTGGTAGACGTTGGCGTTGACCCGCAGGCTGCGGTCCAGCCAGTCGCTCTTGATGCCCAGCTCGTAGTTCCAGGCCTTTTCTTCCTGGAAGGTCTCCAGGCCACGCGAGATCAGTTCATCGCGCCCTTCATCGCTCAGGTCGGCGCGATAGATGTCGACGTTGAAACCGCCCGGCTTGGTGCCCTTGGAGACCAGTCCGTAGACGTTGATGTTGTCGGCCGCCTGGTAGCTGAGCGTCGCCCGAGGGGTGAAGCTGGTGAAGGTCTCGCTGAGTGCGTAGGGCTGGGTGTAGATCACCCCGCCGAGCGCGCGCGTGTCCACGCCACCCTTGCTGATCTCATCCTTGGCGTAGCGCGCCTCCAGCGAGGTCGTCCACTGGTCGTTGATGTGCCAGTTGAGCAGGCCGTAGATCGCCTTGTTGACGGTCTGGTTGTCGGGGTTGGTGCGCAGCGGATTGACGCTCATGTTGCCTGGCAAAACGAAACCGGCCAGGTCGCCGGTCAGGCCCGGATGGCCGCTCTGGCTGTAGTAATACACGCCACCCATGCCCGACACCGCGCGCGACTGGTCGCTGCTGACGCGCAGGTCCTGCGACCAGTCACTGGTGTTGGTCAGGCCGATGGTCTCGAAGGCGCCACCGTAACCGCGGTTGGGGCTGTAGTCCTGGTCGGTACCGGCGTAGGTGGAGGTCTCGTTGTAGGCCGAGGTGGAGGTGAACTTCCAGCCATCGCCGAAGTGATAGTCGACCACCACGCTGGCGCGCGAGAGGTCGGTCTTGCGGCCGGGGAAGTAGCCGGCCACGCGGAACTCCTCGGTGTTGATCCCGTACTCGGACGGCGCCTTGAGGTCGCCGCAGTAGTAGCCGCGGTGGCGGTTGGCGAGGATCGGATAGAGCCCGAAGTACAGGCTTCCGGTCTCCTGGGGCAGGAAGCAGTTCATGTTCTCGGTGCCGACCAGGGCGATCGCGAAGTGGTCGTCACGGCTCTTCTGCCGGCTGGCGCGCGCGGTGATCTCCAGGTTCTCGCTCGGTGCCCAGGCCACGGCGCCCATGACGCTGTTGGTCTCGGTGCCGCCCAGGTCCTTTTTGCCCGATGCCTGGTTGAAGAACACGCCGTCGTTGCCGCGCTGGTTGATGCTGACGTCGTAGCCGAAGCTGCCGTCTTCATTGCCGCCCGAATAGAACAGGCCGTACTTCTTCTGCCCGTAATCGCCGCCGCCGATGGTCAGTTTGCCGCCGTCGAGCGAGCCGGGACGGTGGGTGATGAAGTTGACCGCGCCGGAGAACGTGCGGCGGCCGAACGCGGCCGACTGCGGGCCACGGATGACCTCCACGCGCTGGATGTTCTCCAGGCCGTAGCTGGAGATGTCGCCTTCCACGAACACGCCGTCGATGAAGAACGACGCGTTCGGCTCGCCCTGGATGTTGGACATGCCGCGGATGACCGGGCGGTCGAAGCCGCGCCCGTAGGCGGAGCGGAAGGAGAAGCTGGGGGTCAACGCGGCGATGTCACGCACGTCGTTCAGGCCCTTCTTCTCGATCTCCTTGTCGGAGATGGCGCTGATCGGCAGCGGCATCGTCTGCAGGGTCTCGGTGACGCCGCGGGCGGTCACGGTGACGGTATCGAGCTGGGTGGCGCTGGCGGCGGGCTGCGGCTGCGCCTGCTGGGCGAACGCCTGTGGCGCGGCTACGAACAGGGTGGCCGCAATGCAGGCACTCAGCAGTTTCGGTCGGGGCGTAGTCATTGTCGGAACTCCGATGGATCTGGTTTTGGTTGTTGGGTCAGGCCGCCAGGACGGCGGCCACGGCTCGTTCGCCGGACACGACCGCGGCTTCCATCCCGGGCTTGTCCAACGCGTTGTGTTCACCGGCAAAGTGGATCCGTCCCAGACGCTTGCCGCTCCATTGCACGGTGTCGGCCACCCGGCCGGGAGCGATTTCAGAAAAGGCACCGTTGGCGAAACGGTCGTTGCCCCAGCCGCGCGTGGCCAGGGGTTCCAATGCACCCACGCTGGCCGGGCGCAATGCGGCCAGCTGGTCCATCGCCCACTGCATGCGCGCGTCGGGTGCCAGGCGATCGGCCTGGTCGGCGCCGTCGCCGTTGAGCCAGACGATCAGGCGCTGGATGGTGCCGGCAGAATCGGGTACCGCCATGACGCGCTGCAGGGGGCCGTCATTCCACATGTTGACCGGCAGGCCGTCGCTCTCCCAGAACGGGCGCGTGGGGTGGAGGTGGATGGTGGTCACCGAGTTGCTGCGGCGCGCGGCCCACACGGCGGCCTGCTCCGGCGGCGGCAGCGGATCCAGCCGGATCCGGCTCAGCGGACCACTGGGCACCGTCATCACGACGTGGTCGGCGCGGAAGCGGCGCCCGTCCGCGCAGGTCACTTCGATGCCGCGGCGGTTCTGCTCCACGCCGAGCACTTCCATGCCCAGCAGCGGCGGCGCGTCCAGGGCCGCGGCCATGGCTTCGGGCAAGGCCTGGCTGCCCTGGGTGACCCAGGCCGGCGGAGCGCGCGGAGCGCCCTGCAGCTCGGCCTGGCGGCGCAGGGCGTCCAGTGCGCTGATGGTCCGCAGCGAGGTGTAGCTGTCGGCGACGTCCATCCAGTCCAGCGCCTGCGCGGACCAGCCTTTTGATGCCAGATAGTCGCGCAGCGGAATGTCGAGGGCGAGGTTGGCCGGGTCGTCCCAGCCTTCGATCCGCTCCAGCGCCACTTCGCTCATGGCCGCCCGCAGCAGGCCGGGCGGCGGTATCGGATGCTCGCGCACTTTGAGCGTGTTGAGCGGGCTGGTCGCCCAGTCGTCGCTGGAGACGCTCTGCCCGGCCAGCATCAGGCTGGTCGGCAACGGACGGCCACCGGGACCCATCAGGTCGATGTCCGGCGGCGCGATTTCGATGCCGACCCGGCTGGCGTGGGCGTGCACGCGCTCGTAGCCGGCGCCCACCTGCACGCCGCCGACCTCGAAACGCAGGCCCTTGCGCTCGACGGTGTGCAGGCGTCCGCCGATGCGGTCGTTGGCTTCCAGCACGGTCACGCGCGCACCGGCGTCCTGCAGCGCCTGCGCCGCAGCGAGCCCGGCAAGGCCGGCGCCGATGACGATGGCATCGCTGCGTGGTTCACCACTCATGGGCGGCTTGGGCGTCGAATGGCAGCCGAGTATGCCGAGCATCGCGGCGCCCGCGGTGCCTTTGAGGAAGTGTCTTCTATCCATGCTCATTACCTTGCCGGGCAGTGCCGGGGGAGGGAGGCGTCGATCACTTGTTGCGGTCGCCGCTCTGCTGGCGCTCGTGCCACTGCTTGTAGACCGTCCAGCTGGTCATGTTCGGCTGGATCCACTCCCTCGGCGCGGTCGTGTATTGGGGGTACGTGCTGCGCACGCGCTCCTGGATGTCGGCAGGAAGCTCGGCGATGGAGGCTTTCTTGTTGCCCTGGGCGATGTACAGCAGCCCGCCCGGCGCCTGGCCCATCTCCATCCACGGCAACCACGGCCCGGTGCGGGTCCAGCCATAGGACGCGGGCGCCTGGGTGAGGGCCGGGTCTTCGATTGCCACGCGCGGGGTGAAGAACATGAAGTGCTCCGAGCCCATGTACATCTCGCCGGACGACTGCTTGGGGAAGTCCTTCGGCGGCAGCGGGTTGGGATAGGTCAGCGGGATGTTCATCGTCAGCATCAGCTGGTCGCCACCTTCCACCCACGGCACGGTCGAGGGGCGCCCCGGCGGATTGAGCACGTTGTTGACCGGGTCGTTGGCGACCTGCAACACGTGGTTGCGCTCGCCGGTCATGGGGTTGTCCCACTGGTCGAGGATCTCGCCGGTCTTCAGGTCGCGATAGAACGTCAGCTCACGGGTCAGCAGGCGCCAAGTGCCGTCGGCCTGTTTCTCGGCGCGACAGATGTTGTAGCCCTCGAAACCGAGCAGCGCGGAGGGCGCTTTTTCCGGCACTTGCGCGAAAACCGTGCCCGACCACCACAGGATCACGTCCTCCTTCGGGTCCAGCGAACAGCGCATCTTGACCAGCGACTCGATGTTGCCGATGCCGGTCGCCGGCTGCGCGGCCGTTGCCGACGACTGCGCCTGCGCTGCGGGCACAAAGGCACTTGTTGCAAGGGCCAGCACGGAGAAGAGTCGCAACATGCGGATACCTCGTTGATGTTCGGAACCGGCGGGCGGAACAGTGGCTGCCAACAGCCCGGAAAACCGGGCTTCAAAGATGAATGCGTCTTGACCACAACCCCTTAGATGACCTATAGCTATAACATTAGTTCATGATTGTCCAGTCATTTGGATTGCGGCAATCCCGACGCACCGAAACTGAATGGAGCACACCATGTCCCAGCAAGCCCTCCCGCCGAGCTGGCAGCACGTAGGTCGCCACGACGTGTTTCCGAGCAGCGGCCACGACGACACCGCGCGCTTCGACTTCCTGGCCAACCTCAATGGCTACCTGGCGACGCGGTTGAGCCCGAAGGTGCGCGTGGCCTACGACAAACGGGTCAAGCCGGCCTTCGAGGCGGCCCAGGGGCGTGCGCCGGAAACCCGCCATGAGGTCCGCAAGGCGATGGTCGGCGACCCGATCTACCAGACCTGGAGCGCGCTGCGCCGTAGCTCCATGGAGATGCGCCAGCAGGCAGGACGCGGACTGGTGCTGCGGCAGCTGGCGCCGCTGGTGGAGAAGGCGCGCGAGCTCAACGAGGGCTCGCCCAACCTGCAGCTGGACCCGTCGGTGAAGGTGCCCCGCCACGTCAGCGCGGTGGACATCCACTGCATGCCCGGCGGCTACCACACCGAACTGGTCAAGGACGATATCTCCGCAGGTGCCAATTACGACGCCGGCATCTTCGCCACCACCGGCGGCATGCTGGGCCGCTTCAACGATGGCGGCGGCCAGGCGCTCGCGCAGTGGCTGAAGCAGGAGCACCCGGACTTCAAGCCGCGCCGCATCCTCGATCTTGGCTGCACCGTCGGTCACAACGTGGTGCCGCTGGCGCAGGCCTTCCCGGACGCGGAAGTGATCGCCGTCGACGTGTCTGCGCCGATGCTGCGCTACGGCCACGCGCGGGCGCGCTCGATGGGCGTGGACAACCTGCTCTTCCGCCAGGCCGATGCGGAGTCGCTGGACTACCCCGACGGCCACTTCGACCTCATCAGCACCGCGATGTTTTGGCACGAGAGTTCGGCCAGGTCGATGCCCAGAACCCTGCAGGAAGTGCATCGCCTGCTCGCCGATGGCGGCCTGTCGGCCAACCTGGAACAGCCGCAGTACCACGGCATGGACCCGTATGAGGCCTTCGTGCGCGACTGGGATGCCTACAACAACAACGAGCCTTTCTGGAGCGTCATGCACGAGTACGACCTGCGCGCGATGATGGCCGCGGCCGGGTTCGACGACAGCAGGTATTTCGAGACCACGGTGGCCGGTGTGGTCGACCGCAGCATCTTCCCCGAGGCCAGCAACGACGGCGAGGACTACGGCCGCGCCGCCCTGTGGACCATGTTCGGAGCGTGGAAATGAGCGAGCTTCCCGACATCGACGACATCGATCCGATCGCCCTGGCGGGCACGCGCGCCAAGGGCAAGCGCCCGTACTTCTTCAAGGATCCCGACGTCGAGCGCGTGCTCTCGATCGCGATGGTGATCGCGATGGAGCATGCCGTGACCCGCCAGCGGCTGGACGCGCTGGAGCGGCTGATCGAGTCCAAGGGCGTGGCCACGCGCGCCGAGCTGGACGCCTTCCAGCCCGACGCCGCCGCGGAAGCCGAGCGCACCACCTGGATGCAGGAATACGTGGCCCGCGTGCTGCGCATCGTGCAGCAGGAGACCGAGGCGCTGGAGAGCGGCGCGAAGGAACCGCCGATGGCCGACCTGATCGCGCAGATGCGCGACGAGTAAGCCCCAACTGCGCGCCATGGGCTGCGTTGAACGGACCCATCCGCACGCGCGTCAAACACACCCAAGCAAGCAACAAGGACCACGAATGACCGACCTGAAACTCCACATGCCCGCCCTCGCCCGCCACGAAGGCGTCTGGGACGGGATGTACCGCTACTACGACGCCGAAGGCAACAAGACCGACGAGCACGCCTCGCGCCTAGTCTGCCGCATCACCGGCGACGACGCGGTGCCCTACCACCAGACCAACAACTACAGCTGGGCCGACGGCAAGACCGAGGTGCGCGACTTCAAGACCACCTACTCCTTCGGCCGGATCATCTTCGACAACGAGCTGATCTACGGCTGGTGCACCGAGATCCCGGCCGACGACTTCCACCGCACCTTGATGCTGTACTGGCAGCGCAAGGGCGAGGAGGGCCTGGAGCTGTACGAGATGATCCAGCTCTCGGACTGCGGCAACCTGCGCAACCGGGTCTGGCACTGGTACCGCAAGGGCGTGCTGATCCAGCGCACGCTGATCGACGAGAAGCGCGCCAGCCACAACTGGCAGCAGATCACCGGCGACAGCTTTGCCGGCGAGCCGCTCGACGCCTGATCGGCATACAAGCGACACCACCCCATTCCTGGCACCCCCACAAAGGCGGGTGCCTGCAGGAGACCCATCGCATGACCCAACCGACATCCCTGGCGCGTGCGCCCCTGAGCCTGCTGGCATTCGCGCTGCTGTTTTCCACCGCGGGTGCGCATGCCGCAACCCTGGTGGAGAAGGACGGCAGCTACGCGCAGGTGCCGCTGGAAAAAGACAAGGTCGTGATCAAGGTGGTGCAGAACCTGACGCGCAACCTGCAGGACTTCCCCACTGTCAGCGAGGGGCTTGCCCACAACCTGGAGCAGATGACCGCACTGACCCAACGTGCGTGCTCGACCGGCAAAAAGCCCGATTTCATCCTCTTCAACGAGTTTCCGCTGACCGGTTATTCAGATGGCAAACGCGAAGAGAAGCTCAAGTTCACCATTGAGATCCCCGGCACGGAAACCGACGCGCTGGGCAAGCTGGCCAGGGAGTGCGACACCTACATCATCTTTGGCAGCTACGCCCGGGACGAGGCCTGGCCCGGCCACATCCTCAGCCTGAACGCGGTGATCGGCCGCGACGGCAAGGTGGCGGAGAAGTTCTGGAAGACGCGCAACGTCAAGAACTACCAGCCCGACATGGAGATCCCGACCACCACCATCGAGAACGTCTACGACCGCTACGTGGCGATGTACGGCGAGGAAGCGCTGTTCCCCGTGCTGCGCACCGAATACGGCAACATCGCCGTGAGCACCGTGCAGCGCGACACCATGGTCTACAACGCGTTCGCCATGCGCGGGGTGGAGATCATGTTCCGGACCTCCACCCTGTTCTCCAAGCTGGACGTCATGGCGACGGCGAGCTTCAACAACTTCTACTCGGCGATGTCCAACATCACCTTCCCGGCCGACAGCGAGTGGGCGAAGATGGGCGGCGGCTCGGTGATCGTGAATCCCAAGGGCGAGGTCCTGGCCGAGGACCCCAGCAACGATGAGGCGATCATCGAGGCGGAGATCGATATCGGCGCGCTGCGCAAGGGCCGCAAAATCCCCGACTATCCGATGGACGTGACGCGCCCGGTGTTCGAGCAGTACCAGTCGGCGTTCCCGCTGAACCACCTGGACCTGCCGGTGGATCAGCTGCCCGACAACGGCGCGGAAATGAAGGTGCTCATGGACAAGGTGAGTCGCTGGAAGTAGGTGGCGACGGGGCCGCGGCGCGGGACTCGCGGTCGCGGCTGATCCACAACGAAGACCGCCGGCGCACCCGCTCCGGCGGTTTTTGTTCGACCTGTATGGACGGGATCGTTCAGTCCGCGCCGCGGACCCGCAGCGTCAGCCCCTTGAGGAAGTTGCGCAGCAGCTGGTCACCGCACGGGCGGAAATGCTTGTGGCCCGGCTGACGGAACAACGCGGTCAGCTCGGGCTTGGAGATCGGGAACCCGGAGCCGGCGAAGATCTCGTGCATGTCCACGTCCTTCAGCTCGAAGGCGACCCGCAGCTTCTTCAGCACGACGTTGTTGGTGACCCGCTTCTCGACCGGGCGCGGCGGACGGCTCTCGTTACGGCCGCGGTAGTGCAGCACCAGTCCGTCCAGCACGTGGGCGAGGGTGCGGTCGGTGCAGGCGACGAAGCCTTCCTCGTCCTCGCGCTTGAGCAGCGCCGGTACCTCGTCCTTGTCCAGCGGGAAATCCGGATCGGCCAGCTTCGCCAGGTCCACCACCATGCCGTCACTGAGGTCGAGCATGTAGCGGATGCTGCGTAATACGTCGTTGTTGATCATCGGCGCATTTTCGCACCAAACGGGCGGCAGCGGCCTGCGTCCCTAAAATCCGATCTCCGCCATCACCTCTGCGGTCGATTCGCCCAACTCGTCCAGATGCGGGTCGATCCGGCCCGGCTCGTTGGCGAAGCGGATCGGAATACCCAGGTGGGTGCCGCCGTCCGGCGCGGTCCAGACCATTTCGCGGGCGCGGGTGTGGGGATCGTCGAAGGCCTCGGTCAGCGTCTTCACCGGTGCCCAACAGACGTCCAATGGCTCAAGGAAGGCGACCCACTCTTCCAGGGTGCGGGTGGCGAAGGTCTCGGCCAGAAAGGCCTTGACCGGGTCCTGACCGGGGCCGGGCGGCAGCCGGCACAGTGGCGCCAGATCCGGGCGCTCCAGTGCGTCCAGCAGGTTGTCGGCGAACTTGTGCTCGGCGCCACCCAGGGCCAGCCAGCGGTCGTCCTTGCAGCGGTACAGGCGGTACATCGCGTTGCCGCCCCAGCTGCGCTCGTCCTTGACCACCGGATCGCGCTGCTCGGCAAACGGCGGACCCAGCACGTTGGGCAGCCAGGCCATCAGCGCGTCCTGCATGGACAGGTCGATGCAGTCGCCCTGCCCGGTCTTCTCGCGGCGGTACAGCGCCATCAGGATGCCACTCAGCGCCATCAGCGAGCCGGCCATGTCGGCCACCGGCATGTGCGGCGAGGCGGGCGAACCATCGGGCCCGAGGTTGAGGCTGACCACGCCGCTGTCGGCCTGCATCGCCAGGTCGTGGGCGGGCCGTTGTACCTTCGGCCCGGTCTGGCCGTAGGCGCTGATCGAGCAGTACACGATGCGCGGATTGAGCTGGCGGCAGCGCTCGTAGTCGATGCCCAGGCGCTGGGCGACGCCGGGGCGGAACGCCTCCACCACCACGTCGGCGCGCTCCACCAGTCGCGCGAACGCCTGCTTGCCGGCCTCGCTCTTCAGATCGAGCACGATGCAGCGCTTGCCGCGGTGGGTATTGCGGAACCAGGTCGACACGCCGGCCTGCTTGAGGCCGACCTCGCGCACCGGCTCGCCGCTCGGCGGCTCGACCTTGATCACGTCCGCGCCGTGGTCGGCCATCATCATCGTCAGATGCGGGCCCGGCAGGAACAGCGACAGGTCGAGGACGCGGACGCCTTCCAGTTTCATCGTCGACTCCAGAGCGGGGCGGAATACGCCCCAAACGCTTACATGATTGGGGACCTCAGACCACGCCCTGTTCGACCAGCTTCGCGCGCTCGTCGGCGCTGTAACCGAGCTCGCTTAGAATCGCATCGGCGTCCGCGCTCAGCGGCGGGCAGGCGACCCCGTCCACGCGTTGGCCATCGAGCTTGATCGGATTGCGCAGCATCCGCTGTGCACCCTGCGGGTGGTCAACCGACTGCAACATGCCGATCCGCTCCACATAGGGGTTGTCCAGGGCCTGGGCGATGTCGAACACCGGTGCGATCGGGATCTTGCCGGCGAAGCGCTCGGTCCAATAGGCGGTGTCGTGTTGCATCAGCGCCTCGTCCACCAGCGGAGTCAGTGCCTCGCGGTGCTCGCGGCGGGCCGGGAAGTCGGCGAAACGCGGATCGGTGCCCAGCTGCGGGCGGTCGATTCCAGCGATGAAGGTCTGCCAGAACTTCTCCAGCATGCACATCACCATGACCCAGCCATCGGCGGTTCGGTACACCTGACACGGCACCGTCGAAGGATGCGCGGAGCGCTCCAGGCGGGTCGTCTCGTGACCTTCGTTGAGGTACCAGGTGGCGGGATAGCTGAGCTGGTGCAGCGCGACGTCGAACAGGCTCACATCGACATCGCGGCCCTCGCCGGTCCGCATCGCTCCCACCAACGCGGCAAGCAGGCCCATCGCCATCGTGGTGCCGGTCATGAAGTCGACCATCGACAGGCCGAAGCGTACCGGCGGTTGGCCGGGTTCGCCGGTCAGGGCCATAAACCCGGCCTCGGCCTGCATCAGGTAGTCGTAGCCCGGCCACGCGGCGCGCTCGTTGTCGCGCCCGTAGGCGGACAGGTGGGCGCAGACGATCTTCGGGTTGACCTTGCTGAGGGTGGCGTAGTCCAGCCCCAGTTTGGCCGGCTGGTCGCCGCGCAGGTTGTTGAGCACCGCGTCGGCGGTGCCGACCAGTTTCTCGAACACCTCGCGGCCCTGCGCGCTCTTCAGGTCCAGCCGCAACGAGTGCTTGTTGAGGTTGAAGGTCTGGAAAAACTGGCTGTCGCCCTCGCCGAGGAAATACGGGCCGGTGGACCGGGAGACATCGCCGCCGGGGGGCGCCTCGATCTTGATCACTTCCGCGCCCAGATCGGCCAGGTGCATCGAGCCATACGGCCCGGCGCCGTACTGCTCCACGGCCAGGATGCGCACGCCCTTGAGGGGAAGCTCGCTCATGGTGTCGTCTCCTTCCTAGATCGCGTTTCTGGCGACCAGCTGCTTGGCGATGATGATCTTCTGCATCTCGTTGGTGCCCTCACCGATGCACATCAGCATCGCGTCGCGGTGGAAGCGCTCGATCTCGTACTCAGTGGAGTAGCTGTAGCCGCCGAAGATGCGCATGCCTTCCTGCGCGCAGTACGCGCCGGTCTCGGTGGCGAAGTACTTGGCCATGCCCGCTTCCATGTCGCAGCGCTCGCCCTTGTCGAAGGCCTTGGCGGCGCTCTCGATCAGCAGCTTGGAAGCCTCGACCTTGGAGGCCATCTCGCCGAGTTTGAGCTGGATCGCCTGGTGCTCGGCGATCGGCACGCCGAAGGTCCTGCGCTCCTGCGCGTAGCGCACCGACAGGCGCAGCGCGCCTTCGGCGATCCCGGCACCGCGCGCGGCCACGTTGATGCGGCCCAGTTCCAGGCCGCCGAGGGTCTGCTTGAAGCCCTGCCCTTCCACGCCGCCCAAAAGTCGACTGGCCGGCACCTTGTAGTCCTCGAACACCAGCTCGCAGGTATCGATCGCCCGGTAGCCGCTCTTCTTCATCTTGTTGGCGACGATGAAGCCATCGCCCTTCTCGGCGATGAACATGCTCATGCCCTTGTAGCGCGGCTGCGAATCGGGGTCGGTCTTGACCAGCAGCAGGATCATGTCGCCGTGCAGCGAGTTGGTGATCCAGGTCTTGGCGCCGTTGATGACGTAGTGGTCACCCTCGCGCTTTGCGACGGTGCGGATCGCCTGCAGGTCGGTGCCGGCATTGGGCTCGGTCAGGCCGATGCCGCCGCGCAGCTCGCCGGTCGCCATCAAGGGCAGGTAGTGCCGCTTCTGCTCCTCGGTGCCGGCGCGCTCGATCGCCGAGGCCATGATCAGGTGCGAGTTGAAGATCCCGGTCGGCGCCATCCACACCGCCGAGATGCGGATCACGATCTTGGCGTAGATGCTGGCCGGCAGGCCCAGGCCGCCGTACTCCTGCGAGATCGTCGCGCCAAACAGGCCGAGCTCCTTCATCTCCTCGACCAGTTCGTGCGGGTACTTGTCCGCCAGGTCGTACTCGCGCGCGATCGGCGCGACCGACTTCTCGATCCAGCCATCGATGGTGTCCAGCAGCGCCTGCTCGTCCTCGGCGCTCCACTGGGCGTTGGTCTCGTTGCTCATGGCATCAAACCTCAGTAGTTGACCTTGTCTTCAACCGAGTGACCCTGCCTGGCGATCAGCATGGTGCGGTTGAAGGTGCAGACGGTCTTGCCGTCCTGGTTCAGGCCGATCGTGCTGCAGGTGACGATGCCGGCGCCGGGGCGCGACCTGGACTCGCGCTTCTCCAGCACGGTCGACTCGGCATACAGGGTGTCGCCGACGAACAGCGGATGGGTCAGCTTGATTTCCGACCAGCCCAGGTTGGCCACGGCCTTCTGGCTGACGTCGGTCACGCTCATGCCGACCATCAGGGCGACGGTGAACGGGCTGCAGACAATGATCCTGCCGAACTCGGAGGCCTTCGCGTATTCCTTGTCGAAGTGCATCGGATGGGTATTCATCGTCAGCAGGGTGAACCAGGTGTTGTCGGTCTCGGTGATCGTGCGGCCGGGGCGATGCTCATACGTATCGCCGACCGTGAACTCCTCGAAGAAACGACCGAACGTCTCGCGATACCGGTTCTCACCGACTTTCTTGGCTGTCTGGACCATGGGGGGGTTTCCTTTTGTCTTGGCAACGTCGCGTGGGGTGGAAAAGCGGGTGTGGCGGGTGCGCGCCCGTCGGCTGTGACGGGCGGCGCGATATGGATCGGGGCCGGGACGATCAGCCCGCGCGGGCGCCGTGCACGCCCAAGGCGATCGCGCGCTCGGCGGCGATCTCGATCGGCCGGTCAACGAGCTTGCCGTCCAGCTGGATCGCCTCGCCGCGGTTGGCCTGCAGGGCGGCCACCACGCGCCGGGCGCGCTCCAGTTCCTCGACGGTCGGCAGGTAGCGCTGCTGGATCGGATCGACCTGGGCGGGGTGGATCGCGGCCTTGGCGGTGAAGCCGAGCGCGATCACCCGATCGGTGTCGGCGACCAGTCCCGCCTCGTCCTTGATGTCCAGGAACGGCACGTCGATGCAGCCGATGCCGGCCTCCGCGGCGATCACCGCCAACTGCACGCGCGGATGGAAGAAACTCTCCCAGCTGGCGCGGCCGCGCAGGGCGACGATGAAATCAAAGCCGCCGAACATCAGCGCCTGAAGGCGCGGCGTGGCGTGGGCCAGCGCGCGCGCATCCAGCAACCCGCGCGGGGTTTCGATCTGCGCGATCAGGCCGGTGTCGGTGCCGGCGAGTGCGGCGTCGGCATCCAGCAATTCCTGCGCGCTCTCGACCTTGGGCAACATCACGAATGCCGGCGCCAGGCCGGAGGCCTTCAACTCGGCCAGATCCCTGCGGCCCAGCTCGGTGGAGAGTGGATTCAGGCGCAGGCCGATCTCGCTGTAGGACTCGGGGGTATCCGCCAGGAAGGCGAACACCGAGGCGCGCGCGCTGTCCTTGTCGCCCGGCGCCACCGCGTCCTCCAGGTCGATGCAGACCTGGTCGGCGCCGGTGGCGATAGCCTTGGCATAACGCTCCGGGCGCGAGCCGGGCACGAACATCAGGCAGCGGCGCGGATTGACCATCGCATCGGACGAGGACGTGCTCACGGCGCGATGACCTGCTGGCCGCCGTGGGCGATGAAGTGCTCGGCGATGCCGCGGCGGGTCGCGTACCAGACGTCGGGCTTGGTCGAGACGTACTGGAAGAATTTCTCCAGCGCGCCGATCCGGCCGGGGCGACCGATGATGCGCAGGTGCAGGCCGATCGACATCATCCGCGGTGCACTGGCGCCTTCCTCATACAAGGTGTCGAAGCTGTCGATGGCGTAGTCCAGCCAGTCCTTTGGCAGATACGACGGCGCCAGCCACATCTTCATGTCGTTGGTGTCCAGCTGGTAGGGCACGATCACCATCGGCTGGTCGCTGCCGTCCACCGGCGCCCAGAACGGCGCGTCGGCCGAGTAGTCGTCCATGTGGTAGAGGAAGCCTTCCTCCTGCAGCAGCCGGCGGGTGTCGGCGGTGTGCAGGTAGCGCGACAGCCAGCCAACCGGACGGGTGCCGGTGGTGCGCTCGATGCTGTCGGCGGCCTTGCGGATGAACTCGCGCTCCTGCTCTTCGTTGAGGCGGAACTGGTGGATCCAGCGCCAGCCGTGGGAACAGGTCTCGTGGCGGCCGCCATGCAGGTAGGCGGCAATCTCCGGCGCGCGCTCCAGCGACAGCGCGGCGGCCGTGTAGGTGCTGGTGACCTCGTACCTGTCCAGCAGCGCGGCAATCCGTGCGTGGCCTTCCTTCACGCCGTAGCGGTAATTGGACTCGTTGCCGTAGTTGCGGATCGGCTTGGTCAGGCTGACGGCGAGCTCATCGACGGGCTCGGTGATCCTGTCGCCCTCGCCGATGCTGTACTCGGAGCCTTCCTCGACATTGACCACGACCGACAGCGCGAGTCGGGCGTCGTTGGGCCAGGCGTAGGTGCTTTGGGACATGGAACCCTCCGGTTCTGCCGTGCGCGCCTTCCGGCCCGCATCAAATGGAATCGCCGCGTGGTGGACGCGTCGCGGTCAGTGGGTCTCTTCGCCGCCGGAGACGTTCATCGCCTCGCCGGTGACGTAGGCGCCGTCGTCGGAACACAGGAACGCGCAGGCCGCCGCGGTATCGCCGGGCAAACCCGCACGGCCCAGGGGGATGCGCGCGCGCATCTGGGCCAGGTAGTCCTCCACGCTGAGTCCGCGCAGCCTGGCGAAGTACTCGTTCTGCCAGGCGCCCAGGCCGGTGGTGACATGGTTGGGGCAGATCGCGTTGGCGGTGATGCCGTGTTCGCCCAGCTCAATCGCGCTGACCCGGGTCAGGCCGACGACGCCGTGCTTGGACGAGCAGTACGCGCCGGCATGCGGCACGCCGGACTTCGCCGCCTGGGAGGCGATGTTGACGATCCGGCCGCCACGGCCCTGGGCGATCATCGCCTTCGCCGCGTGCTTGGTGCACAGGAAGCTGCCGCGCAGGTTCACGCCCAGCACCGCGTCCCATTCGTCCACGTCCATGTCGACGATGGATTTCATCAGGTAGCCGATGCCGGCGTTGTTCACCAGGATGTCGATCCCGCCGAAGCGCTCCACCGTGCGGGCGATGACCGCCTCGACCTGGCTTTCCTCCAGCACGTCCAGCGCCATCGCAATGCACTCGCCCCCGGCGGCGGTGATCGCGGCGGCGGTGCGCGCCATTTCCTCGTCGGTGCCGATCGCATCGACCGGCATCTGCGCGCCGCGGCCCTGGCCGATATCGGTGATCACCACCCTGCAACCCTCGGCGGCGAGGCGGCGGGCGATGCCCTCGCCCAGACCGCCGGCACGGCCGGCGCCGGTGATCAGGGCGACCTTGCCCTTGAGTTCGCTGTAGCGGGGCGCGGGCAGCGACGAGGGAGTTGCAGCGGTCATGGCGGTCTCAGATCGATTCGGCGCGGATGAAAATCGGGTTGTCGGCAAACTGCTGGAACTGCGCCGCGCCGGCCTGCACCTGGGGCGCGGACAGGTCGGCGGCGAACGCGGCCATGTCGGGCACGCGCATGATTTCGATGTATTCGTAGGGCGGCTTGCCGTCGCCGATCAGCAGACCCTTGGTTCGCAGCACCTCGAAACTGTCCATGGACGAAAGCGCATTGACCGTCGGCACGTCGTGCTCGCGCGCCCAGTGCTCGAAGTCCCCGGCGCTGGCGCCGGGCTTGAGGTTGAAAAGAACGATCACGGTATTCATGGCTTCCTCCGGGGCAATCGACTGTGGCACACTTTGTCCGGACAAAGTGTAGGCATGCCATCCGTTGCCGGTCAACGCCAGGGAGAATCCGCCCTCCGGCGTCCCTGCTCCCCCACGAACCAACCTGCAGAGGTACGAGAATGAAGCGCTACTACCCGTGGCTGATGGCGATAATGGGGATGCTGGTCCTGCTCACGTCGAACGGCCTGATCGTGACCGGCCTGACCGCCTTCGACGAGTCGCTGCTGAAGGAGTTCGACTGGACCCGCAGCCAGCTGAAGATGCGCGACCTGATCACCCTCGTGCTGGCCGGCTGGCTGGGGCCCTTCATTGGCGCGATCATCGACCGCGCCGGCCCGCGCCGGCTGATCCTGGGCGGCATCGCGCTGCTGGGCGCGATGTACTTCGCCTACGCCTTCGTCAATTCGCTGACCCACCTGTACCTGATCCACGTCGGCCTGGGCGTGGTGCTGGTCGCCGCCGGGCTCAACGTCGCGGTGATCTACGTCTCGCAGTGGTTCAGCGTGCAGCGCGGCACCGCCATCGGCATCGCGCTGGTGGGCACCAGCCTGGGAGGCATGATCTTCCCGCCGCTGGCCGTGCACCTGCTGAAGACCATGGACTGGCGGACCGCCTTCATGTGGGAGATGGCGATTCCGGCCACCTTTTTGGTGATCGCCTACTTCCTCGTGCACAGCCCGAGCGAGAAGAACATCAAGCCCTGGGGCGCCGACAAGGTGGCGGCCAAGGCGGTCGCCGATGCGGCGGCCAACATCGTCACCCTGCCCGACCTGACCTACAGGCAGGCGTTGCGCACGCGCACCTTCTGGGCGCTGGCCACGGTCGCCATGACCACGTTCTTCTCCATCATGGCCGTCTCGCAGAACCTGTTCCTGCACATGCGCGACCTGCAGTTCACCCCGGTCCAGGCGGGTTCTGCGCTGAGCCTGATGTTCGGCCTGGCGATGGTCGGCAAGTTCCTGTTCGGCATGCTCGCCGACATCCTCTCGGCCAAGGTCGTGTTCATCGTCAACCTGCTGATCATGGCCTCCGGCGCGGCGGTGCTGGCGACCATGCGCCCGGACCTGGTCTGGTACGCGCTGATCCTGTTCGGCCTGGGCTGGGGCGGCCTGTACACCATGATCCAGCTGCTGGCGGTCAATGCCTTCGGGCTGTCCTCGGCCGGCAAGATCCTCGGCACCGTGACCTTGCTGGATGCGACCACGGCCGGCCTGGGCATCTGGATGGCGGCGAAGATCTTCGACATGACCGGCAGCTACAAGCCGGCCTTCCAGCTGGTGTTCGTGCTCATCGCCGTGGCCCTGGTCATGTCCACCCTGGTGCGCGACGAGCGCGCCCGCCTGGCCCGGCTCGCGTCCTGACCCTGCACCCTGACCCCTGACTTCATGCTCCCTGACCCCAGGAGAATCCCATGCCTGTAATGGAAACGTCCGACCTCACCGCCCGCCAGTACTGGGCCCAGGTCAAGGCCAACCGCAACCGCGCGAAGTTCGGCTTCGGCCAGCGTCCGGCGATCGTCAACATCGACGTGCAGCGCGCCTACACCGACATGGACGCGTTCAAGACCGCGTATGAGACCGACCCGCGGCAGATCGAGCACATCAATACGCTCTCCGCGCTGTTGCGCGAGCGCGGCCTGCCGGTGATCTGGACCTACGTCGCCTACGCCGAGAACGGCGAGGACGCCGGGGTCTGGGGCACGCGCACGAATACGCCCGACTCGCTGCAGAACATCAAGCACGGCTCCGAGCGCGCCCAGCTGGATCCGCGCGCCGACGTGCAGCCCGGCGACATCGTCATGCACAAGCTGATGGCCAGCCCGTTCTTCGAGACCAACCTGTGGTCGCTGCTGACCTTCCACCGCATCGACACGCTGATCATCACCGGCGGCTCGACCTCGGGCTGCGTCCGCGCCTGCTCGGTGGACAGCCTGTCGCGCGGCTTCCGCACGATCGTGGTGGAGGAGTGCGTGGCCGACAAACACGAGATCCCGCACTTCGCCAACCTCGCCGACATCATGCTCAAGTACGCCGACGTGGAGTCGGTGGACGAGGTGGAGGCCGAGCTGAAGAAGATCGCACCATGAGCACCGGCGCGCCCACGCAAAAGGCCGATCCGGGCCTGTACGACTACTGGTCCTACGACAGCCGGCCGAAGATCCAGTGGCCGGGTGGGGCGAAGGTCGCGCTGTGGATCGCGCCCAACATAGAGTTCTACGAGCTCGACCCGCCGCCCAACCCGCAGCGCAAGCCGTGGCCGCGGCCGTTGCCGGACGTGCTGGGTTACGCGACCCGCGACTACGGCAACCGCGTCGGCCACCAGCGCATGATGCGGGTGATGGACAGGTACGGTCTGCGCGGCTCGGTGTCGCTGTCGGCGGCGACGCTGATCCATCACCCCGAGGTGATCGAGCTGGCGGCCGAGCGCGACTGGGAGTTCTTCAGCCACGGCATCTACAACACCCGCTACACCTACGGCCTGTCGGAGGCGCAGGAGCGGGAGATGATCGAGGAGTCGATGGCGCTCATCGTCCAGCACACCGGCCAGCACTGCGACGGCTACCTCGCGCCGGCGCTGTCGCACTCCAATGCGACCATCGACCTGTTCGCCGAGGCCGGCGGCCGGTACACCTGCGACCTGTTCCACGACGACCAGCCCACGCCGGTGCGCACCCGCAGCGGCAAGCGTTTCGTCTCGGTGCCCTACTCGCTGGAGCTCAACGACACGATCACCTACGTGGTCAACAAGATCGAACCGCGCCGCTACGGGCAGATGATCAAGGACGCGTTCGACCGCCTGTATGAGGAGGGCGCGGAAAATGGCACCGTGTTGTGCGTACCGCTGCATGCCTACCAGGTCAGCCACCCGCACCGGCTCGCCGCGTTCGAGGATGCGATGGACTACATCAGCCAGCACGACGGGGTGTGGAAGGCGACCGGCCGCGAGATCGCCGCGCATTACCTGGATCACCACTACGACGAGGCGCTGGCGTCGATCGACGCGGTGGCGCAGGAGGCATCGGCATGAGTCTGGGCCCCGACTACCTGCAGTACCCGAACCGCCGCCACGGCATGGACCACGACCGCTACGCGTGGTCGATGCTGGCCGACCGCTCGCCGGTGGCCTGGCCGGACGGCAAGCCGCTGGCCTTGTGGCTGAATCTCAGCCTGGAGCACTTCCCGCTGAACCCGGCCGGCGAAGGCTTCAAGGCCCCCGGCAGCATGACCATGCCCTACCCGGACCTGCGCCATTACACCTTGCGCGACTACGGCAACCGGGTCGGCGTATTCCGCGTTCTGGATGCGCTCAAGCAGCGCAACCTGACCGCCAGCGTCGCGGTCAATGGCGAGCTGGCCGAGCGCTACCCCGCGCTGCTGCGTCGGGTGCAGGCGGCCGGATTCGAGCTGCTCGGCCACGGCTGGAACATGGACTGCGTGCATTACGGCGGCCTGGACGAAACGCGCGAGCGCGAGTGGATCCAGCGCAGCCTGGCCGCGCTGGCGCCCTACGCCGGCGCGCCGATCCGTGGCTGGCTGTCGCCGGCGCGCTCCCAGTCCCACCGCACGCCCGAGTTATTGCGCGAGGCCGGCATCGAGTGGTGCGCGGACTGGGTCAACGACGAGTTGCCCTACGCCTTCCACACCGACCACGGCCCGCTGTCGATCCTGCCGCTGTCGCTGGAGTTGGAGGACCGCTTCATCGTGGGCGACAACCTGCACAGCGAATCCCAGTACGCCGACCAGGTGATCGATGCCTGCGAGTTCCTGCTCGCCGAGGCCCGCGACACCGGCCACGGCCGGATGCTCGCGCTCAACATCCACCCCTGGGTGATGGGCCAGCCGCACCGGATCAAGCACCTGGAACGCGTGTTCGCGCACCTGGCCTCGCGCGCGGATTCGATCTGGAACGCGCCGCCATCGGCAATCCTGGCCGCCGCGTCGCCCAACGCGACCGAGGCCGCGAACGCGAGTCACGCAAGCTAGCGTTTCGCGTCTTCAGCCGCCGCGCGGGATAATGGCTGGCATCCCGCCGCTGCAAAGACGTTCCCAGCCACTCCTGCATGCGCTCCACGGCGCATCATCAGCAATGGAACCGCCATGACCCCGGAAGACCTGAACGCCACCTACGGCCCCCGCGAATCGATGGAATACGACATCGTCGTGGTGGGCGCCGGCCCGGCCGGACTGGCCACCGCGATCCACCTGCGCCAGCTCGCCGCCAGCAAGGGCAGCGAGGTCTCGGTGTGCGTGCTGGAGAAGGGCTCCGAGCCGGGCGCGCACATCCTTTCGGGCGCGATCATGGACACCCGCGCGCTGGACGAGCTGCTGCCGGATTGGAAGGAGCACGGCGCGCCGCTTCGCCAGCCGGTGACCCGCGACGAGTTCCTGTTCCTCAGCGAGAGCGGTGCCAGGGCGACCCCGGCCGCGTTCCTGCCCGAGTGCTTCAACAACCACGGCAACTACGTGATCAGCCTGGGCGAGTTCACCCGCTGGCTGGCCGGCCAGGCGGAAGAACTCGGGGTGGAGATCTTCCCCGGCTTCGCGGCTGACGAGGTGCTCTACAGCGACGCCGGCGCGGTGATCGGCGTGGCCACCGGCGACATGGGCCTGGACAAGAACCGCGAGCCCGGCCCGCAGTTCCAGCGCGGCATGGAACTGCACGCCAAATACACCGTCTTCGCCGAAGGCTCGCGCGGCCACCTGGGTCGCCGCTTGATCGAGCGCTTCCAGCTCGACCGGGACTGTGACCCGCAGAGCTTCGGCCTGGGCATCAAGGAGCTGTGGGAGGTCGATCCGGCCAAGCACGAACCCGGCCTGGTGGTGCACACCGCCGGCTGGCCGCTGGATTCGGACACCTACGGCGGCTCGTTCGTCTACCACGCCGATGACAACAAGGTCGTGGTCGGCTTCGTGGTCGGGCTGGACTACACCAACCCCTGGCTGAGCCCGTTCCAGGAGTTCCAGCGCTTCAAGACCCACCCCTCCATCCGCAAGCACCTGGAAGGCGGCAAGCGCATCTCCTACGGCGCCCGCACCATCACCGCCGGCGGGCTGATGTCGTTGCCGAAAACCGTGTTCCCCGGTGGCGTGCTGGTCGGCTGCGAAGCCGGCTACCTCAACGCGAGCCGGATCAAGGGCAGCCACGCCGCGATCAAGACCGGCATGCAGGCCGCCCAGGCCGCGTTCGACGCGCTGGCCGCTGGCCGCTCGCACGACGAGCTGACCGCCTACCCGGCCGCATTCGAAGCCAGCTGGCTGCACGACGAGCTCAAGCAGTCCAAGAACTTCAAGCAGTGGTTCAAGAAGGGCCGCACGATCGCCACCCTGATGACCGGCATCGAGCAGTGGCTGCTGCCCAAGCTGGGCATCCGCAATCCGCCGTGGACGCTGCGCCACGCCAAGGCCGATCACGAGTGCCTGGATCCGGCCGACAAGCGCGAGAGGATCGACTACCCCAAGCCCGACGGCGTGCTGACCTTCGACAGGCTCAGCTCGGTGTTCCTCAGCAGCACCCACCACGACGAGAGCCAGCCGGCGCATCTGACGCTGAAGGATCCGGCCGTGCCGGTGAGCATCAACCTGGCAGAATACGCCGGTCCGGAAGCGCGCTACTGCCCGGCGGGCGTGTATGAATTCGTCGGCGAGCCGGGCGCGGAGAAGCTGCAGATCAACTTCGCCAACTGCGTGCACTGCAAGACCTGCGACATCAAGGACCCGACCCAGAACATCGTCTGGGTCGCCCCGCTGGGCGGCGACGGTCCCAATTACGCCAAAATGTAAGTGCGCGGCCACGCGCCGCCCCACCCACCGACATCGAGAGCCCCATGACCGCAAGCACGAGCCCCGGCGCCCGTTTCCGCCAAGCCCTCAGCGAAGAGAAGCCGCTGCAGATCGTCGGCACCATCAACGCCAACCACGCGCTGCTGGCCAGGCGCGCGGGCTATCGCGCCATCTATCTGTCCGGCGGCGGTGTCGCAGCTGGCTCCTTGGGCCTGCCGGATCTGGGCATCAACACCCTGGATGACGTGCTGACCGACGTGCGCCGGATCACCGATGTCTGCGATCTGCCGCTGATGGTCGACATCGATACCGGCTTCGGCCCCAGCGCGTTCAACATCGCGCGCACCGTGAAGTCGCTGATCAAGGCCGGCGGTGCGGCCTGCCATATCGAGGACCAGGTGGGTGCCAAGCGCTGCGGCCACCGCCCGGGCAAGGAGATTGTCTCCAAGGGCGAGATGGTCGACCGCATCAAGGCGGCGGTCGATGCCAAAACCGACCCGGACTTTTTCCTGATCGCGCGCACCGACGCGATCGCCTCGCACGGCGTGGATGACGCCATCGAGCGCGCGATCGCGTTCGTGGAGGCCGGCGCGGACGGCATCTTCGCCGAGGCCGCCTACGACCTGCCGACCTACCAGCGCTTCGTGGATGCGGTGAAGGCGCCGGTGCTTGCCAACATCACCGAGTTCGGCCAGACCCCGCTGTTCACCCGCGACGAACTCGCCTCAGTGGGCGTGGCAATGCAACTGTTCCCGCTGTCCGCGTTCCGGGCGATGAACAAGGCCGCCGAGGCCGTCTACACCGCCATCCGCAGCGACGGCCACCAGAAGAACGTGGTCGACAGCATGCAGACCCGCGAGGAGCTGTACGACCGGATTGGCTACCACGAGTTCGAGCAGAGCCTGGACAAGGTCTTCAGCGGCGCCAAGTAGGCGCGCACGGGGCGGCCGGTCAAGCGTTGCATAGCGGAAGCGCAATGGAGCGCCCGGGACCCGGATCAAGGGATCAGTCCGTGGCTTCCCCCGCGCCGCGCGCCTGCGACTGGACCGCCTCCGCCCGGGCGGCTAGGTATGCCTCGTAGCGCTCCAGCACGTCGTCGATGACCTGCGGGCGGGTCAGGCCCATCAGGTCATAGCCGCCCGAGCCCGATCCGGTGACCACTTCCAGGCGGTAATAGACGTCCGTCTGGCGCGCCATCTTGCCGCTGAAGGTCGGTACCGGCGCCTCGACCACGGCGACCTGGTACTGGAACGGCCGCTGCGCCTCCGGCGACACCCGCAGCACTGGCTCGGCAATGCCCAAGGCGTTGGTCACCGATTCGCTCTGCACCTGGTAACCCTCGTTGCGGAACTCGGCGGCGACCTCTTCCAGCGCCGGCCGCACGGTCCGCTCCAGGAACTGGCTGGCCTCGCGCAAAGACGGGAACGTGAGCAGGTGGCCCAGCCGCTGTTTCCAGGAGCGCTCCGGCACCGGCCCGCCGCTGGGCGCGATGGACGGCTTGCGCAGCACCGTGCCCTCGCGCTCGGCGCGTTCCATCCCCAGCGCCTTGTAGAACGAGGCCATCACCAGGTAGGCGATGATCGTCACCGGCAGGGCGAAGATCAGGGTGGCGTACTCCATGGTCATCACGCCACCGGCGAGCAACATTGCGATGGTCAGCACGGCGGTCAGCAGCGCCCAGAAAATGCGCAGCCACTTGGGACCGTCCTGCGCGGGATCCGGGATCGAGGCGGAAAAGTTCGACATCACCATCGCCCCGGAATTGGCACTGGTGAGGTAGAACAGCAGTCCGGAAAAGGTCGCCAGGATGATCAGAAAGATCGCACCCGGGAACAGCTCCATCAGCGCGTACCAGCCGCGCTCGGGGCTAGCCACCGCCAGCTCGGCGAATGCGTTGTTTCCCTGCAGCACCTCGTACAGCGCCGAGTTGCCGAACAGCGACACGATGATGAAGTCGCACAGCACCGGCACGGTGATCGCGGCAATGACGAATTCGCGCAGCGTGCGTCCACGCGAGATCCGCGCCAGGAACACGCCGACAAACGGCCCCCAGGCCAGCCAGAACGCCCAGAAAAACAGCGTCCACGATCCCATCCACTCGCTGCTGCCGGGCTCGTAGGCGAAGGTCTGGAACATCCGCGCCGGCAGCGTGACCAGGAACCGGCCCACGTTTTCGACCAGCGCATTCATCAGGAATGCGGTCTGGCCGGCGACGAGGATGAACACCATCATCGCCAGCGCGCTCCACAGGTTCAGCTCGGAGATCCAGCGCACGCCCCGGTCCACCCCGGAGGTGGTGGCCGCGATGGTGACCGCGACCGCGCCGATCACCAGCGCGATCTGCAGCGTCAGGCCGGCCTCCAGACCAAAAATGCGCGCGAAGCCGACGCTCAGCAGGACCACGCCGATGCCCATCGACGTGGCGACGCCGAACACCGTGCCCACCAGCGCGATGATGCTGATGCCATGGCCGAGCGGGCCGCTGACGCGTTTGCCCAGCAGCGGATACAGCGCGGCGCGGATGGAGAGCGGCATGTCCCAGCGGTAGGCGAAATAGCCCATCGCCATGCCCAGCAGCGCGTACACCGCCCAGCCGGCGATGCCGTAGTGGAACATCGTCCACACCACCGCATCCTGCAACGCGGCCGAGGAGACGCCGTCGCCCGCGGGCGGGGTCAGGTATTGCACGACCGGGCCGGTCACGGAAAAGAACAGCAGGTCGATGCCCACGCCGGCGGCGAACAGCATTGCCACCCAGGTCGTCAGCTTGTACTGCGGCCGGGACTCGTCGGGGCCGAGGCGGATATCGCCTTCCCTGGACACGGCCACCCAGACCACGAAGCCGATCACCAGTGCCATCGTCAGCACGTAGTACCAGCCAAGGTTGGAGGCGATCCAGTGGACGACCAGGCGCATGGTGGTGCGCGCGCCATCGGGCATGAAGATCGCCCACATCGAGAAGGCGAGGATCACCGCCGAGGCAATGACCAGCACGCTCCAGTTGATGTGGGCCTTGCCGTCGCCGACCAGTTCCTGGCGACCCTTGCCAAGGTCGCCGCGCGATACCGGTGCCTCGTCATCCGCACGCCTGGGGGGGCGCTGGGTGCCGCCGAAACGGCTGCGCTCAATCGGCGCCGGAGGTCTGGAGCCGGACTCGCCCGGTGTTGCGCCATGCGCAGCAGGCTGCGAACGCTTCGCGTCAATCGGCTCGTTCGTCATCGGCTGCCACGTCCACTTGTTGGATCCGCGTGATCCTAGATATCGCGACGGCTCGGTTGCGTGAATCCGGCCCGCCTGCTCATCGCGGCAGCATCGCCGCGAGCTTGACGCCGACCCAGACCGCGCCGATGCCGAGCACCACACTGCAGCCCACATACAATGCCGCCGAAGCCAATTCGCCTCGACGCAGCAGGTGCGAAGCCTCCAGACCGAACGCCGAGAACGTGGTGAACCCGCCCAGCAAGCCGGTGAACAGGAACAGCCGGGCTTCGGTTCCGAAGACCTGGTAGCGCTCGCCGACCCCCGCCAGCACGCCCACCGCCAGACACCCCAGGATATTCACCGCCAGCGTACCCAGCGGGAAGCGGCCCTGTCCGCCCATGGGCAGGATCAGCAGGCCGATCGAATAACGCGCGATCGCGCCGAGGAATCCACCGCATCCGACAAGGAGCAGGCTATGCATGGTCGCCAGCCCTTCTGCCCAGGCAGGTCACCGGTGCGCGCGCCGGGGCGTCGCGCTCAACCGCGCGAGCGCCGCTGCACGATCATGCCCACGCCGATGACGATCAGCACCGCCGGCCACCATTCCGTGACGAGCGGCCGGATGTTGGGCAGCCAACCCTGCTTCTGGAGCAGGAAATAGGTGCCCACCGCAATCAGTACATAGGCGCCGGTCAGTGAGTTGGAGCGCATGGGATCGTCCTGTTGAAGCCTGCGGCTGGATTAATGGTCGCCTAGGGTACCCCGACTGCGGACGCCTCCTGCATCCTTGCCAGCAGCTTCCCGGAGACCAGCAGGTTCTTCGCCGGCACGATCAACCCGGACTCGAACGGAGTGAGGAGCACCGTCATCAGGATCATCGGCATCAGGCCGATGGTGCGCGCCAGCGGGTCGATGGCGCGGCAGGTCCGGTGGACACGTGCCGCGTAGACAATCACCGGGGGCACGGTGATCAGCGCCAGCCAGATCGAGGTGGTGGCCACGGTCCGGGAGGCGTGGAAGACCGCCGTGAGGACCATCGCGCCGAACCAGAGCACGTGGACGATGTAGCTCACCATCAGCCGCCGCCGTTGCCTGTGCAGCGTCGACGCGAGCGGGTGTCGCCATTCGTCGGTGAGCGATGTCGCCGCCGCTGCCTCCATTCTGCCCACCTGCCAGAGAGGATCGCGTCCGTGTGGACCGTTGCACGGAGTGTGCCGCAAGCCAGCGGACTTCAGCGCGACCGGCGCACGTTCCGCGGCTGGCTCACCAGTTGCTGGCAGGCGCTGCAGGCCTGCTCCAGGTCGTCGAGGAACTCGATCGCGCGGTCGAGTTCGCCCTGTGCGAGCAGGCCACGTACCACGGCGGCCGACAGCACGACCGTGTTGAGCGCGTTGCGCAGATCGTGCAGCCAGTCGCGGTCGTATTCGGGCGCGCTCATGCCGGCGCGTCGGAGGTCCTGCCGTCCTCGGCCTCGAGGCGGGCAAGGTGGTTGTGCACGGTGCGCACGCTGATGCCCAGTGCGCGCGCGGCGGCCGTCTTGTCCTGGTCGAAATGGTCCAGCGTCTTCAGCAGGGCGCGGCGCTCGAGCTCGGCCAGGGTGGTGCCGACGGTGAACACGATGGTGGAGTCGGTCTCGGTCAGCACCGGCCGTGGCGGCGCCGGCCGCACGGTCAGTGCATCGCCGGGCTCCAGCAGGTAGGCGCGCTGGACGGCGCTGCGCAGCTCGCGCACGTTGCCCGGCCAGGCGTGGCGCAGCAGCAGGCCTTCGGTCCGCGGCTTGAGGTAGCGGCTGCGGTGGTAACGCGTATTGAGCCGATCGATGAACATGCGCGCCAGCAGGATCACGTCGTCGCCGCGCTCGCGCAGCGGCGGCAGGGTGATGGGCACATCGGCCAAGCGGTAGTACAGGTCCTCGCGCAGGCGTCCGGCCTCCACGGCAGCCAGCGGGTCGCGGTTGGTCGCCGCCACGACCCGGACCGGCACGGGGATCGCATCGGATCCGCCGACGCGGGTGACGGTCCCGGTTTCCAGCACGCGCAGCAGGTAGACCTGCAACTGCGCCGGCATCTCGCCGATCTCGTCCAGCAGCAGGGTGCCGTGCGCGGCCTGCTCGAACACACCGATGTGGCGACCGTGGGCGCCGGTGAAACTGCCGCGCTCGTGGCCGAACAGCTGGCTGGCCAGCAGCTCGTGGGGCACGGCCCCGCAGTTGATGGCGACAAACGGGCCACTGCGTCCGCTGAGCTCGTGCAGCGCGCGGGCGGCGACTTCCTTGCCGGTGCCGCTCTCGCCGTCGATGAGCACGGTCGCCTCCGAAGCCGCCACCTGGACCAGGGTGTCGGCGACCTGCTGCGTGGCCGGCGAGCGGCCCACGAAACCGTCCAGCCCGGGCGGCCGGCTGGGCACGGACTTCTTCCAGCGACCCGGCGATGACTGCTCCAGCAGCCTGGCCATCTGCGCCGGACACAGCGGTTTGAGGATGTAATCCATGACCGGCGCGGAGACCGCGCGCATCGCCGATTCGATGCTCGGGCTGCCGGTCACCACCACCACCTGCCCGTGCTCGGCCAGGTCGATGTCGGCCAGCAGGTCCATCCCGCGCCCGTCCGGCAGCTCCAGGTCGAGCAACAACAGGTCGGCGCGGATGTCGGGGATCTTTTCCCGCGCCTCGGCCAGGGTATGCGCGGCATGGACCTGGTAGCCGTGCTGGCGCGCCATTTCGCTGGCGGCGCGGACGAAGCTGCGGTCATCGTCGAGAATGAACAGGGTGGGTTCCAAGGCGGCCCTCCCGCGGGTTGGATTCCGAGCGTAGGCTCGGCGCAGTTAACGCGCTGTTGAACGCCTGCCGCATTGGGCTCGGGTCAGCGGCTGGAGCCTGAACGGTTCACCTTCACCACTGCATCCATTTCGCGCAGCAAGTCATCCACGTGGATGGGCTTGCCGATGTGACCGGCAAACCCGGCCTCCCCGGACTGGCGCGCGTCGTTCTCGCCGCCAAAGCCGGTGACGGCGATGACCGGAACGTCCGCGGTCGATGGCCGTTCGCGCAGCTTGGCCAGCAGCTGGTAGCCGTCCATGTCCGGCATGCCCAGGTCGGTGAGCACCACATCCGGGGGCCGGCGCGCCGCCAATTGCAGGGCTTGCTCGCCGCTGCTGGCGGCCAGCACGTCCACCCCTTCCAGACGCAGCAACGCGGCCAGTGCATCCACCGTCTGCGGGTCATCGTCGACGATGAGCACGCACAGGCCGGTGCCTGCCGGGTGGTCGTGGGTGCTTGCGGCGGGCTCCGTCAGCGACGGCGCCTGCAGCGGCAGCCAGACGCTGAAGCATGCCCCTTTGTCGGGGCCCTCGGAGCGCGCCTGCACGCGTCCGCCGTGGAGCTCGGCCAGCTGCCGCACCACCGACAGGCCGATACCCAGTCCGCGCTGGTGGCTGGCGGCGCGCGCGCCGCCCTGACCGAACATCTCGAAGATGCGTGGCAGCGCGTCGGCGCTGATGCCGCGCCCGTTGTCGATGACGTCCAGGCGGCCGAAGTCCGCCTCGGCGCGCGTGCGTACCCGCACCCGCCCGCCGGCGCTGCTGAACTTGACCGCATTGCCCAGCAGGTTCCACAGGATCTGGTTGAGCCGGGCGGCATCGGCGATCACCATCACCGGATCCTCAGGGCACTCGGCCAGCAGGCGGATGTCGGCGGCCGCGGCCTCGGCCGACATCGCCTCCACCGCCGCCTGCGCCGCCCCCGCCAGATCCACCGGCGCCAGGTCCAGGCTGAGCTTGCCGGTACGGATGCGCGACAGGTCCAGCAGGTCGTCGACGATGCGGCCCTGGGCGTGGGCGGCGCGGCACACGGCATCCAGCGCGCGCGCCGCGACCGGCTCGTTGCGCAGCTGCGGCGCCATGGTGCGACCGATCAGCTCGGCATTGACGCTGATCAGGTTCAACGGGTGCTTGAGTTCATGCGAGACCACGGCGAGAAACTCTTCCTTCACCGCCAGGCTGGCCTTGGCCGCAGCGTGCGCGGCGCGCGAGCGCGTCAGCTTCTCCTCGCTGAGCTCGCGCAGCTCGTGCTGCAGGGTCGCATCGCGGGCGATCTTGACGTAGCCGCGCAGGCCGTTCACGTCCACCGGGGTCATCACGCCGCTGCAGAAAATGCGGCTGCCGTCCTTGCGCAGGTGCCAGCGCTCGTCACTGGCGCGGCCGTACAGGCGGGCGTTCTCCATCTCCTCCTCGGGCTTGCCGGCGGCGACATCCTCGGGCACGAACAACGCGTGGATGCGCTTGCCCTTCATCTCGCCATCGTCGTAGCCGAACACCGCCTTGGCGCCGCTGTTCCAGCCGATGATGTAGCCGTCCACGTCGGTGGCGACCACGGCGAAGTCCGCCGACTGCAGGAACGCCAGGCGCATGTCCTCCTCGCCGCGGGCGATCTCCTCCTGCGCCCGGCGCAGCGGGGTGATATCCACCAGGGTCAGCACCACGCCTTCGATGTGGCGGCTGCCGGTCTGGTAGGGAAGGATGCGGCAGATCAACCAGCGTCCGTCGTCGGTGCGCACTTCCTGCTCGATGGTCTGCAGGGTCTCCATGACCGCCATCATGTCCGCGCGCAGGCCCGGATAGTGCAGCCGGTTGCGGATGTCGAACAGGTCGCGGCCCAGGTCCGAGGCGATCAGGCTGAACAGCGACTCGGCCGCCGGCGTGTAGCGGCGCACGCGCAGCTGGCGGTCGATGAACAGCGTGGCAATCTCGGTGGCGGCGAGGAAGTTCTTCAGGTCGTCGTTGACCCGCTCGGTTTCCTCGACCTTGGCCTTCAGCTCGGCATTGACCGTGAGCAGTTCCTCGTTGACCGACTGCAGCTCCTCGCTGCTGGTCTCCAGCTCCTCGGTGGTCGAGCACAACTCCTCGTTGATGGCCTGCAGCTCCTCGTTGGAGGCGCGCAACTCCTCGGCCGACAGGTTGGACTCCTCCACCGTGGCCTGCAGCTGCTGGCGGGTGTCCTGCAGGGCCTGCTCAAGCTGCCGGGCGACCGCATCGGTGGACAGCGCGGCGGCCTTGGCCGAGCTCTCCGCCGCGTCGGCGTCCGTCCGGGCGAAGAGCACCAGCATGAATTCCGCGGTCGCCGTCGGCGCGGCCTCGGCGGCGCCGTCCAGGACCACGCCGGCGCCCGCGTCCACCCGGAAGGGCTGGACGGTCAGCGTCACCAGCGTGGTGTGCCCGTCCGCCTGGCGGCGGACCGGCCGCGCGGTCACCCGCTCGCGGGTCTGCGCAGCCTGGAACATCGCCATCCGCAGCTCCATGCGCAGGTCCGGCTCGACCAGCGCGGCGAGGTTGTGCGAGGGCACCCCGGCGGCGTGGCGCAGGTAGCGCGCCACGCCCTGGGTCATGTGCACGATGGCCCCCGTCGAGTCGATGATCGCGCTGGGCGGGGCGTACGCCTCCAGCACCTGCTGGTGCAATCCGGCAAAGCGCTGCGGCACATCGGCCGGGGCGCGCACCGGCGCGGCCGGCAGCGCCGGAATCCGCAGCGGCACCGAGGGGATGCGGCGCGGCAGGCTTCCGCCCGGGCGGGCGCGGTAGATGCGGTGCTTGTTGTCGACCGGCTCGAACAGCCCGCCGGCCGCCTCGGGCGTTTCCGCGGAACCCAGGAAGAGCATGCCGCCCGGCCGCAGCGAGAAATGGAACATCTCCAGCAGCTTTTCCTGGATCTCGCGGCTCAGGTAGATCAGCACGTTGCGGCAGCTGATCAAGTCCAGCCGCGAGAACGGCGGGTCGCGCAGCATGTTGTGGGCGGTGAAGAGCACGCGCTCGCGCAGCGGCTTGCGGACCTGGTAGTGGTCATCGGCGACGGAGAAAAACTCGCGCAGGCGGCGGGGCGGGACGTCGCTCAGAATCGACCGTGGATAGCAGCCCCGGCGCGCCAGGGCGATCGCGCGCTCGTCGATGTCGGTGGCGAACAGCTGGAAGGCGTCGGCGATGCCGAAGCGCTGGGCCTCGTCCTGCAGCAGCATGGCCAGCGAATAGGCCTCCTCACCGGTGGCGCAGCCAGGCACCCACACGCGCAGGCGCTCGGGCCCGTCGATGCGCTGGTGCTGGCCGCCTGCGCCCTGCCCGGCGCGCTGCGGGCTTGCGGCGGCGCTGCTGCTGCCGTCGTCGACGCCGTCGTCAGCGGACGCACTGCGCGCCTGCGCCAGGCGCTCGAACATCGGCGGGATGATGTCGCGCTCCAGGGTGTCGAACGCCTCCCGGTCGCGGAAAAACCGGGTCACGCTGATCAGCATGTCGGCCAGCAGCGGCGGGGTTTCCTCCGGGTGCGCCCGCAGGTAGTCGCGGTAGCTGGGCAGGTCGGCCAGCATGCGCACCTGCAACCGCCGCTCGATGCGCCGCAGCACCGTGGCGCGCTTGTAGTGGGTGAACTCGTGGCCGCTGCGTTCGGCCAGGATGGCCAGGATCTCGCGCAGGGCGGTTTCGCTCTCCGGTCCCTCGTCGCGGGCGACTGCCAGGGATGCCTCCGGATCGCCGCTGGGCGGCACGCTGATGTTGCGGGCGTTGCGCCAGACATCCAGCAGCGCCTGCGGCAGTTCCGCCGCCGGCAGCACGAAATCCACGCTGCCGGTGGCGATCGCGTGGCGGGGCATGTCCGGATGCTCGGCATCCTCGGGCAGCTGGGCCATCGTCACCCCGCCCATTTCCCGGATCCAGCGCAGGCCGGCCGTGCCGTCGGATCCGCCGCCGGAGAGCACGATGCCGACCGCGCGTTCGCGGTGGGTGTCGGCCAGGGTGCGCAGGAAGATGTCCACCGCCACCGGCGCCCCGCGCTGGCGCTCCTGGTCCCGGACCTCCAGGTGGCCGTCGGCCATCGCCAGGTCCGAGCGCGGCGAGATCACGTAGACGTGGTTGGCCTTCAGCGGAACCGAGCCGGTCACCTGCTCCACCGGCATCCGGGTCGCGCGCTGCAGCACCGCGCCGGCATTGCTCTGGTGGCGCGGGGACAGGTGCAGCACCACCACGAAGGCCATGCCCGGATCGGCCGGCATCTGCTCGAAGAAGCGCTGCAGCGCGGCCAGTCCGCCTGCCGAGGCGCCCACGCCGACCACCGGGAAGGGCAGGCGCGCGTGTGCCGCGAGGTCCGCAGGCGGCGACATGGACGGTTGCGGCGAATCGGGCATCGCAGGGCTCCAGTGTTGCTCTGCGATGATGCGCCTTCGCGCTCCGGCCGTCACAGCCATCGTCTTGGCGTCCCGCAGCGCGCGCGACGCGGAAACTCCTTCCGCGCCATGCAGTTTTTGCACGCTTCGCTCGCGGGCCGCCGGCGCGGGAGCCGCGCGGCTGCTGCCATCGACGGTTGGCACGCAGCTTGCGCTTCCTTCCTGTGTGGGCAGTGGCGTCCACGCACAGCCAAGTGGAAAGGAGCACTCAAATGCCGAGCAAGAGCAGCGACAACCAGAACCAGAGCAGGAGTGGTGGCAACGACACCAGCAACCGCGGCTTCGCTTCCATGGATCCGGACAAGCAGCGCGAGATTGCCAGCGAAGGCGGACGTGCCGCCCATCAGAGCGGTCACGCCCACGAATTCGACAGCGAGGAAGCGCGCGAAGCCGGCCGCAAGGGTGGGCAGGCCAGCCACTCCGGCGGCGGCAGCAGCCGCAGCACCAGCGGCAGCAGCGGCAGCCAGAGCGGCAACGGCAACCAGGGAGGCCGTAACCAGAGCAGCGAGCACATGGCCGATATCGGCCGAAAGGGCGGTGAACACAGCCACGGAGGTGGCGGTGGCGGCAGCAGCCGCAATCGTTAACAGGACCGGCCGGCCTCCGACGGAGCGGAGGCCGGCATCACTGCACGAGCATCCGGGCGACTGTGCCGGTGCGTCCGTCGTTCCATTGCGGGCCCCACCGCGAGAGGAGGGGAAGATGTTCATTCACAGCCAGGGCGAACAGGGGCTGGCACGCATCCTGGGCGCGGAAGCGAAGGTGTTTTTCGGGGATGTGCCGTGGTCCCACGTGGCCTCGATCCTGGAGGCGAACTGGGAGCGCAGCCACACCGAGATCGCCTGGGCGGACGTGGCCTCGCTGGTCTACAAAGCCTGGCGCTCGGCGTCCTCCTCGAGCACGACCATCCAATAGATAGCGCGTCAGAAGGCGCCTATGCGCACGTGCAAACGCGACGCTCAGCGCACCTCAGCGCTGCGCCGGGGGAAACCACCAGGGGTCATCGACACCCGCATTCACCAGCACCGCCTGCGAGCGCACGAAGCGCCGGATAGAGGCGCTGCCCATGCGTGAGCCGCCCAGCCCGGACTGCTTGAAACTCTGCTTCTCGGCCGTGTGGATCATGCCGGTCAGGCAGGCGTCGTTGATGCTGACGCCGCCGGCGTGCAGGCGCGCGCCCACGCGCACGGCGTGCTCGGTATCGCCGCTGAAGACCGCCGCGGACAGGCCGAATATCGAATCGTTGGCGCGCGCGATCGCTTCCTCCTCGTTGGCCACGACCATGACCGGCAGGATCGTGGCGAAACTCTCCTCGCTGGCGATGGCCATGCTTTCATCCACATCGACGAGCACGGTCGGCGGGCACCAGGTCCCACCGTGTTCGACCAGTTCGCCGCCGGCCAGGGCGCGCGCGCCGCGGGCCTTCGCATCGGCCAGCTGCTCACGGACGATGGCGATCTGCGCATCGGAAATGATCGGTCCGATCTGGCCTTCGCGCGGGTCGGGATGGGTCAGTTTCAGCGCGTTTGCCTGCTCGACCAGCGCGGCAATGAACGGCTCGGCGATCTTGGCGTCGACGTAGACACGCTCGATCGACATGCAGCTCTGGCCGCCGTTGACGAAGCCGCCCCACGCAATGGCGCGCGCGCTGCGGACCGGATCGGCGTCGGCCAGCACGAGCGCGGGATCCTTGCCGCCGAGCTCGAGCGAGCAGGGAATGAAGCGCGCCGCGCAGGCCTCGCCGACACGGCGACCGGTGCGCACGCTGCCGGTAAAGCAGATGGTGTCTACCGCGCCGATCACCGCCTCGCCGGTGCGCCCGTCGCCGGTGACGACGGCGAACACCGGCTGCAGCGCCGGCACCTGCGCCATCACCTGATCGAGCACGCTGGCGAAGCGCGAGGTCACCTCGCTGGGCTTGCACAGCACCGCGCAACCCGCGGCGAGCGCGGGTATGGCATCGATCAGGCTCAGCAGCAGCGGGAAGTTCCACGGACTGATCACGCCAACCAGTGGGTAGGGCACGAGGTTCTGCCGGCTGTGCAGGAAGCCGATGCTGCTGGTCGCCGGCTCGGGTGCCTGCAGCAACGCGGGCGCGTCGGCGGCCCAGCGGCGCAGCGCGCCCACGGTGCTGTCGACCTCGATCAGCGACTCGTTCCAGCGTCCGGTGTCGCGCAGCAACGCCTCGGCCATCGGCTCGCGATGGCGCTCCAGCGCATCGGCCAGGGCGAGCAGCGCCTGGCAGCGCTCGCCGACATCGCGCGCGGCCCAGTCGCTCTGCGCCGCGCGCAGGCCCTGGGCGATCCGGTCGACTTCGGCCTTGGGCACGACGACCAGCTGCCCGTCGCACTGGCCGGTGCTGGGGTCGCGCGTGGGAATGGTCTGCACCTCGGTGGCGGCGGCAGCGGAGGCGGAATCAGTCATTGCCAAGTATTCCTGCAGTCTTGAGTGCGTCGATGGTGGCGCGCTGACGCTGGCCTAACTCGGCGCGCTCGGGAATGCGCAGCTCGCCGCCGGGCATCAGCGCGTTGGGCTGCATCGGCGCGGACGCCAGGCCCTGCGCGATCGCGTCCTGCGGCAGGCGCGAGAGGATGTGCCCCATCCCCGGGCGCTCGCGACGACGGCGCAGCGCGGCGATGTCGATCTCGGCAAAGGCAACCATCGACTCGCCGTCGCCGGCTTCCACCAGCACCCTGCCCTGGTCGTCGACGATCTTGGACATGCCGTCGGTGCTCTGCGCCGGGATGTCCACATCGACGATGCCGGCGGTGTTGGCCGAGACCACGTAGGCCATGTTCTCGAACGCGCGGGCGCGCTTGGCGATGTCCTTGGGGGTCAGCGCCGGGCTGCCCACTTCACTGGTCGAGTGCAGCAATACCTCGGCGCCGCGCAGGGCGAGCGAGCGGGCAATCTCCGGATACAGGATCTCCTCGGAGGCCACGCAGGCCAGCCGGCCCAGCGGGGTGTGCGCGACCGGGAACACGCCCTCGATACCGTAGATGTCCAGGTACCTGTCCCAGACGTCGTACGGCGTGGGCGCGAACAGCGACACCATGCGCCGGTAGCGCAGCACGGTGTTGCCGGCGTCGTCGAACAGCACGCTGGCCTGGAAATACAGGCCGGGGAAATTGGGGTCGGTCTCGTAGGCGTTGCTGGCCAGGTAGACCCTGTTGTCCTGGGCGACCTTGGCCAGCGCGTCGTACTCGGGGCCGTCCATGGCGAAGGCGGCCTTGTCCGCCCAGCCCGGGATGGTGTCGCCCAGCGGGTAGCCGGTGGCGAAGTATTCGGGCAGCACGACCAGACGCAGGTCCTGGCCGATGAAGGCCTTGCTGCCGCGCACCTGGCGATCGATGCGGGCGATGTTGTCGGCGATCTTGCTGCGCGCGGCGGCCACGTCGGGGGCGGCGTTGACGGCGCGGCAGGTCGTCTGCAGCGCCAGGGCGCGGTAAACCTCGGTCATGTATTCGGTCCTGTGGATGCGATGGGGCTCACTGGAAGTCGGGTTGGCGCTTGGCCAGGAACGCGGCCGCGCCCTCGGCGAAATCGGCGCTGGCGAAGGCGTCGTTGAATGCGGCGGTGGCGGCGGCGTGGCCGGCCTCGGCGTCGCCGCCCAGGTACGCGAGCACCTGCTTGATGCCGGCGCGTGCGCTCGCCGAGCCGGAGGCCAGCTCCGCCAGCAGCGTGGCCAGCGCGGCATCCACGCCGTCATCGCCGGCGATACGGTTCAGCAGGCCCCACTCCAGGGCGGTGGCGGCAAACAGCAGGCGTCCGGTCAGCAGCATCTCGCGCGCCCGTGCCAGGCCCACGGTATTGACCAGCCGGCGGCTGTCCTCGGGGCTGTAGACCAGGCCGAGCTTGGCCGGGGAAAGTCCGAAGCGGCTGCGGGTGCTGCCGAGGCGGAAATCGCAGGCCAGTGCCAGCCCCAGCCCACCGCCAACGCAGACACCGTCGATCACGGCAATGGTGGTCAAGGGCGAGCGCTGCAGGGCGAGCTGGGTGCGCTGGACCTGGGCGTTGCTGGCGGCGAAACCGGAGGGCGTGGCCAGCAGTTCGGCCAGCTCATCGATATCGGCCCCCGCACTGAACGCGCCCGGCGCACCTTCCAGCACCAGGACCCGGGCGTCGCTCGCATGGATCTCGGCGAGGCAGCGCTCGATGGCCGCCCAATGTACGCTTGCCAAGGCATTGCGCTTCGCGGGGCGGTCGATCCGCAGGCGGGCGACCTTGTCGTCCAGCTGCCAACCGACCACGTCATTGCTCGCTTGCATACCGTTCCTTTTGCAGCGCACTTATGATCTATAGTTATAGCATTAAGGCAAGGATGGAAGCGCGCGATGACCGGTCAGATAGTTCACTCGTTGCAGTCCCCCGATCTCAGGCAACTGCTGCGCCCTGACCTGCCGCTGCCGCTGTACCACCAGATCTTCAACATCCTGCGTGAGCGCGTGCTGGCCGGCGACCCGCCCCATGGAGCGCAGCTGCCGACCGAATTCGGCCTTGCCGAGACCTTTGGCGTCTCGCGCATCACGGCCAAGCGTGCGCTGGACGAATTGGCCAACGCCGGACTGGTGGAGCGCCAGCGCGGTCGCGGCACCCACGTCATCCATCGCGCCAGTCCCAAGCCCGTACGCGGGCCGCTGATCGGCCTGCTGGAGAACCTGCATATCCTGGGCGAGGAAACCCAGGCGACGGTGGTCGAGTTCGGCCGTGTCGCCCCGCCGCCGCGGGTGCGGGAGCTGTTCGGGATTGAGCCTGGCGAGCCGCTGGCGCGCGCGGTGCGGGTGCGCAGCCGGGCCGGCACGCCCTTCGGTCACTACACCAGCTGGACGCTCACCGGCCACGGCGAATTCAACGAGCACAACCTGGCGACGACCTCGCGACTGAAGCTGTTCGAACGCATCGGCATCCGGATCAGGCAGGTGCAGCAGACCCTGTCGGCAGTCAACGCCGACGCGGTGGTCGCGATGCATCTGGGCATGGATCCTGGCAGCGCCCTGCTGGCGCTGGAGCGCCACTCCTTTGACGAGTCCGGCCGTCTGGTCGACCTGCTCAGCATCCTCTATCGCCCCGATCAGTTCAGCTACCAGATGACGCTGGACCTGGATGAGCCGTCCGGCGCGCGCTGACAAGCGATCCGCCCGCCCACAGACTTTCCTTTTCCCGGCGAAACGCTGTGCCGATCCGGCGCCCGCGCAACGCTGGCGGGACGGCCGTTGCAAATTGTCCGGACATTCATTGACCCGCTGCGCCTATTGATATATCGATAGGTCCAATCGAGCGGTTCAACGTCAATGAGTGTGGAGGTGGTGGTGAGCGAACGACTTTATCGGTGCGCGCTGGCAGTGGCAGTCACCGCGGCTTTGGGCAGCATGCCCGTCCACGCCCAGCAGGCGACGGCGGCAGATGCCGGCAGCCAGGCGGTCCAGCTGGACAGCGTCAGCGTCACCGCGCAGCGCCGCGAGGAACAGGTCCAGGACACGCCGGTGGTGATCACCGTGCTCAACGCCGAGGAGCTCAAGCGCAAGCAGGTCTCCCGGGTCGATGACCTGAAGTTCCACGTGCCCAACATCACCATCGACCAGAACACCTCGACCAGCTCGGGCGCGAAGATCTTCCTGCGCGGCGTGGGCCAGGACGAATCCATGTTCACCGCCGACCCGGCGGTGGCGATCTACATCGACGATGTCTACATCCCGCGCCAGAACGGATCCATGTTCGACCTCTACGACGTGGAGCGCATCGAGGTTCTGCGTGGTCCCCAAGGCACCCTGTACGGCCGCAACGCCACCGGCGGCGCGATCCGTTACATCACCCGCAAGCCCAAGGGCGACGAGCGGCTCGAGGTCGACGCCACGGTCGGCAACTACGGCCGCGCCGACATGCGGGTCATGTACAACACCCGCCTGGGCGAGACGCTCGACTTCTCCGCCGCGGCCCTGACCCGCAACCGTGACGGCTTCATCCACGAGCAGGTCAGCGGCAAGGACGTCAACGACAACAAGGTCAACGCCGCGCGCATCGGCTTCTCGATGCCGGTGGCGGAGAACTCCTACGCCTCCCTCAACATCGACCGCCTGCGCGAGCGTTCCACTCCCAGCTACGCGGTGCCGGTCGCCATGGTGGATGGCAGGACCGTGCCGCGCCTGGAAAGCCTGTACACCACCCGCAGCGACCTGGTCGGCGGCATCAACGATCTGGACCAGTTCGGCGCGGCGTTCACCTTCGAGACCTACTTCGACAACGTCCTGTGGCGCCATATCGCCCACTACCGCAGCATGGACAACCAGATCTACGTCGACGTGGACGGCACCGACCGCCTGCTCTACCACCTGATGCAGGACCAGGAGCAGAGCCAGCGGGGCTATGAAACCCAGCTGGTCTCGATCGGCGACGGTCCACTGACCTGGGTCGCCGGCGTGTTCGCCTTCCGCGAGAAGAACGACCAGCCGACCCGCAACGACATCTTCGGCATCGGCGGCGTCTACGACATCGCCCAGGACACCACCGCGCTGGCGGCCTACGCCCAGGCGACCTACGCGGTGAACGATCGTTTCAACCTCACCGCCGGTGGCCGCTTCAGCCACGAGAAAAAGGACCTGTCGGTGCTGGGCCGCAATCCCGCCGGCGATGAGACCTTCCAGGTCAACCGCCGCGGCCGCTGGTCCAAGCCGGACTGGAAGGTGATGGCCGATTACGAACTCACCGACAACGTGATGGGCTTCCTCACCGTGTCGACCGGCTTCAAGAGCGGCGGTTTCAACGGACGCGGCACGACACCGGCAACGATCACCCCGTTTGACGAGGAGACCGTGCGCTCCTACGAGGCCGGCATCAAGAGCACGCTGTGGGACAACCGCGTGCGCCTGAACGCGACCTACTACCGCAACGACTACGGCGGCCTGCAGCTGTCGGCGATCGACCCCAACGGCGTGTACGTCACCACCAACGCCACCGGCGCGCTGATCCAGGGCATCGAACTGGAGGCCCAGGCCCAACTGACCAAAAACTGGAACCTGAGCGCGAGCATCGGCACGATCGACGCCGAGTACCGCGACTACGCGGAGATCAACAAGGACAAATTCGAGGGCCGCGACCTGAAGCAGGCGCCGGAGATGCAGTGGCAGATCGGCACCACCTACGTGCAGCCGCTGGCCGCCGCGCAACTGGTGTTCAACGCCCAGGTCGCGCGCACCGACATGTTCTATCAGAACCAGGACCTGTCGGAGCTGATCAAGACCCCGGCCAACACCCAGGCGAGCGCAAGGATCGGCTATGAACCCACCGACGCGAACTGGTCGGTCGCCGTGTGGGGTCGCAACCTCACCAACACCCGGGTGTCCGCCGGTGGCTTTGATATTCCCGGGCTGGGCGTTGGCGTGATCTACCCGACCCTGCCGCGCACCTACGGCATCGATTTCAACTACAAGTTCTGGTAACCGGCGCCCGATCCGCACCAAGAGGCCTGCACTGCAGGCCTTTTTGGTATATAGATATAACATTAGGACTTGAATAGCGGAGTGGACACGCGTGGCAGCAACTTTGGCCGAAAAGATCATCGCCCACGCCTGTCAGCGCGACAGCGTGAGCCCCGGGCAGATCGTCACCGCGTCGCTGGATCTGCTGATGATGCATGACTCCGGCGGCCCCCGGCGGGTCGCCTCGCGGCTGGAACAGCTCGGCGCGAAGGTGTGGGATCCCGACAGGGTGGTGGTCGTCAGTGACCACTTCGTCCCTGCCACCGATCTGGAAAGCGCGGAGATCCTCGCCCTGACCCGGCGCTGGACGCAGCAAGCCGGGGTGCGCCACTACGACATGCTCGGCATCTGCCACGTGGTGCTGCAGGAAGGCGGCCACGTGCAGCCGGGAATGTTCTGCGTCGGCGGCGACTCGCACTCGCCCAGCGGCGGGGCGTATGGCGCGTTCATGATCGGCGTGGGCGCGACCGACATCACCGGTGCGCTGGTGACCGGCGAGCTGTGGCTGAAGGTGCCGCAGACGGTACGCGTGAACTGGGACGGTGCGCTGGCCGACGGCGTCAGCGCCAAGGACATCATGCTGTACCTGTGCGCCACGCTGGGCATGGGCAACGAGAACCAGGCCTTCGAGTACGACGGCCCGGCGGTCCGCGCGATGTCGATGTCCGAGCGGATGGTGTTGTGCAACATGTCGGCCGAACTGGGCGCGGAAACCGGCATGGTTTCCGCCGACGAGAAAACGCTGGCGGCGCTGGTCGAAGCCGGCCGGCCGTTCACGGGCGACATCGCGCGCTGGCAAAGCGATTCCGAGGCTGCGTGCCTCGCCGAACACCACTACGACGCCGGCACGCTGGCACCGCAGATCGCCGCGCCGCACAGTCCCGCCAACAGCCGCGCGGTGACCGAGTACGAGCCGATCCACATCGACCAGGGCTACATCGGCGCCTGCACCGGCGCCAAGCTGTCCGACCTGCACATGGCCGCCAAGGTCCTCAAAGGCCGCAAGATCGCCAGCAACACCCGGCTGCTGATCGCCCCGGCGTCGGTGGCGATGACGCGCCAGGCGGCCGCCGACGGCACCTTGGAGATCCTGACCGAAGCCGGCGCGATCATGCTGCCGACGGGCTGCGGCGCGTGCGCGGGCATGGGTGCCGGCATGTACTCGGCCGGGGAAGTCGGACTGTCCACCACCGCGCGCAACTTCAAGGGCCGCATGGGCTCGGCGCAGGCGCAGGTCTACCTGGGTTCGCCCTACAGCGTGGCGGCCGGCGCGGTGAAGGGCTACCTCTGCGACCCGCGCGAACTGCTGGCGGAACCGGCGTGATGGCCGCAGATGCGAAAACCCCGCCCCACGGAGCACGCCATGACCGCTGACACCACGCCCGACAAGCCCGTCGACATGCGGACCACCGACCTCCCTCCCGCCGCGGCCAGCGCGCTGAGCCGGCGTGGCCGCGCGTTCGTGTTCGGCGACAACATCGACACCGACCTGCTCGCCCCGGGCCCGTATATGCGCGAGTCGCCCGACGTGCTGGCCAGCCACTGCCTGGAAGCGATCGACCCGGACTTTGCCAGTGACGTGCAGCGCGGCGACATCGTGGTGGGCGGCAAGTCCTTCGGCATCGGTTCCTCGCGCGAGCAGGCGGTGCAATCGCTGGTGGTGCTGGGCGTCGGCGCGATCGTCGCCACCTCGTTTGCGCGGATCTTCTACCGCAACGCGCTGAATTTCGGCCTGCCCGCCCTCACCTGCCCCGACCTTCAGGCCGAGCGCGGTGACGATGTGGAAGTGCGGCCGCAGGAAGGCCTGGTGATCAACCACACCACCGGCAAGCAGTACCAGTGCGAGAGCATTCCGCCCGAGCTGATGGAGATCGTCAATGTCGGGGGCCTGATGCCGTGGCTGGCGCGGAAACTGGCCCCCGATGCGAAGGCGGCCGCCGCCGGTGGCGATGCGTCCCCCGGTGATCCGGGTTGAGCGCGGTTGACCCGTCCGCGCTGAAGCTCCGTGGCGACGGCATCCTCCACGTAACGCTGATTGCGCCGGATCTTGATGCCGCGTGCACAGCCTACGGCGACCAACTGGGGCTGACCGTTGCCGCTCTGCAGTCGCTCGAAAGTGAGCTTGCGGCGGTGCTCGGACTGGTCGATCTTGCCGGTGCGCCCGTGGCCTGGCTCGCAAACCCGGCCGGCGAAGCCGTCCTGCGACTGGTGGAAGACCCGCAGGCGCGCCAGCTGGAACCGATGTTCCGACACGGCTGGCTGTCGCTGGAGGTCCTCGTCGCCGACGTCGATGCGTTGGTGGCCGACCTGCGCCCGCCCTTCCGCATGCTGCGCCCGCCGGCCGACCTGGAACTGAGCCCGGCGATCCGCGCCAGCCAGGTCTTGGGGCCGTGTGGGGAAATGCTCTACCTGACCAGCATCAAGGCGCCGGTACCACCGTTTGACCTGCCGATGAGCGATGAGCGGATCTCACACACCTTCATCGGCGTGATGTCCACGCCCGACCGCGACGCCTCGCAGGCCGCGTGGGCGGCGCTGGCCCGCCACCCCGGGTGGGCATTCGAGACCAGGATCACCGTGCTCAACGACGCCTTCGGGCGGGATCTCGGCGACCGCTACCCCGTTGCGGTGGTCGCGCTGCCCGGGCAGTGCATGGTGGAGATCGACGAGGTGAAACTGCCTGACGATTCCGGCCTGGAGGAGGCGCGCGAAGCCGCGACAGGTTCCGACGAGCCCTCCGTTGATCCAATGGATGCGGAGCGCCGGTTTGCCGGCCAGCACAGCATCGCCCTGCGACTGGCGGCACTTCCCGTAGGCCTTGCCTCGGCCGGCTGGAACTTGATCGGCGATGTCCAACTCGGCGCTGCGCGCCATGTAGGACTGGTCGGTCCGGCAGGCGAGCACGTGCAGTTGATTCTGGACTGCTGACGCGCCGCAGCGGATCGCCACACTCCAGCTACACGGGTCAGCCGGGCCTTTTGCTCACCAGCATCGCCAGAAACGGGGTGGCGATCGCAACGCCGACCCCAACCCCCAGACCGACGTTGTGAAAAACGGCGCCAATCACGACACCGATCCCGCCCCCCAGAGAAAGCGCGAGCGCCAGCGCCTGCGGATGACTCAGCTTTGTCTTGCTTTGCATATCCCACCTCTCCCTGTGGCGTCAGACACGAATATCCACGGCTTGGACGGATGGTGCAAACACGGACGGTGCGCCGCAAAAGGAGCGATCAGTCATTCTTGCCTGAGAACTTCCCGGCCGCCGAAAGACCAACCACACCGGCACTGTCCAAAGCCGCCAACTCGACAGCATCCAGCCCGAGCAGCTCACCCAGGACCGCGCCGGTGTGCTCGCCCAGTCCGGGAGCGGCGTGGCCATAGGCGATCGGTGTGGACGAAAACCGCACCGGGTTGGCGACGCCCGGTACATGGCCGGCGGTGGGATGCGGCAGTTCGATGCGCATGCCGCGCGCCTGCACCTGCGGGTCGTCGAAGACCTGGTCGATGCGATTCACCGGCGCGCATGGCACGGTGGCGCGCTCCAACTCGGCCAGCCAATGCGCGCTCGGTTGCGCCGCCAGACGTTGCTCCAGATACGGCACCAAGCGGTCGCGGTTGGCGACGCGGGCGGCGTTGGTGGCGTAGCGCGGATCGGTCACCAGTTCCGGATCACCGAGGACCTCGCAGAAGCGCGCGAACTGGCCGTCATTGCCGACGGCGAGCATGAAGTAGCCGTCCGCGGTCGGCATCACCTGGTAGGGGACGATGTTGGGGTGGGCGCTGCCTTGGCGCTGCGGCACCTCGCCGCCGACCAGGTAGTTGGACGCCTGGTTGGCCAGCCATGCGACCTGCGTATCGAGCAGGGCCAGGTCGATGTGCTGGCCTTCGCCGTGGCGCTCGGCGTGGCGCAACGCGGCCAGGATCGCCGACACGGCGTACATGCCGGTCATCAGGTCGGTCGCGGCGACGCCGACTTTCTGCGGCACGCCGCCGGGCGAACCTTCAGGCTCGCCGGTGATACTCATCAGGCCGCCGATCGCCTGGATCGCGGCGTCGTAGCCGGCGCGCTTGGCATACGGACCGGTCTGGCCGAAACCGGTGATCGAGCAGTACACCACCTTGGGATTGATTGCCTTGAGGCTGGCGTAGTCGAGCCCGTACTTGGCCAGTCCGCCGACCTTGTAGTTCTCCACCAGGATGTCGCAATGCCGGGCCATCTCGCGGATCAGGCGCTGGCCTTCCTGGCCGGTGAAGTCGATCGCCACCGAGCGCTTGCCGCGGTTGGCGCACAGGTAATAAGCCGACTCCGCGGTGGGCTGCCCATTGGCGTCGTGCAGCCACGGCGGCCCCCAGCCACGGGTGTCGTCGCCGCCTTCGGGGCGTTCGACCTTGATCACATCGGCGCCGAAATCGGCCAGCACCTGGGTCGCCCAAGGGCCGGCAAGGATGCGGGAGAGGTCGAGGACGCGCACGCCATCCAGGGGTTTCATCGCGGCCACCAGTCGTTGCAGGCTTGGGGGAGCGAGGGTTGCCAGCCGATGGCCTGCTGGAACGCTTCGGCCAGTGCGATCAGGGACCACTCGTCGCCAATGTCGCCGACCAGCTGCAGGCCCAACGGCAGTTCGCCCGCGCCCACCGACAGCGGCACCGACAGCGCGGGGTTGCCGGCGAAGTTGGCGTAGCCGGTGAGGTCGGCCTGGTTGGCTGGCGTGTCGGTATCGAAGCTGAAAGCGCGCTGCGGCGTGGTCGGCATCACCAGCACGTCGCACTTCGCCAGCCACTGCTGCAGCTGCACCTGGGCCCGGTCGAGCACGCGGATTGCGTCGACCAGATCACTGGCCGACTTGCGCTCGGCGTAGGCCATCAACTTCTGTAGCAGCGGCGAGAACCGCTCGCGTTGCTGCTCCCAATCGTCGGCGTGCTCGATCAGCATTTCCGCCTCGCACACCAGCAGGCCGGCACGGCGCGAATGGCCGGGCGAGACGTCGGGCGCAGGCAGGTCCACCCGCTGGTGGCCCAGACCGAGCAGCGTCTGCAGTCCGCCCTCGAAAGCCTCGGCAATGCCGGGATCCCACTCCACGGTGTCGCCGAAATCCACCACCCCCAGCCGCAGCGGACCGGCCGCCGCGGGCGCAAAGTGGATCGCGCGCGACTGTGCACTGGCCGGATCGAAGCCGGCCAGCACCGGCAGCAGCAAATGCAGGTCGCGCGCCGAACGCGCCAGCGGCCCGATGTGGTCGAGCCGATGGCTGAGCGCCACCGTGCCGCGTGTGCTGATCGCGCCCCGGCTGGGTTTGAGACCGACCACGCCGCAGTAGCTGGCCGGGATGCGCACCGAGCCCATGCTGTCGGTTCCGAGCGCCGCGCTGCACAGCCCGGCCGCGACCGCCGCGCCGCTGCCGCCGCTGGAACCGCCCGGGGTGAAGCCGGGACGGTGCGGGTTGTGGCAGGCGCCGAAGTGCGGGTTGTTGTTGTCCGCACCCAGTGCCGCCTCGTGCATGTTGAGCTTGCCAACGATGACCGTGCCGGCCTCGCGCAGGCGCGCTACGGCCGGACTGTCGGCGTCGGCCGGGGCGTTGTCGCGGCGGGTCGCCATGCCGGCGGTGGTAATCAACCCGGCCGCGTCGATGTTGTCCTTGATCGCCACCGGCACGCCTTCCAGTGCGCGCGCTGTGCCGGCCCTGCGGCGCGCATCGGACGCGTCCGCGGCGCGACGGGCGCTCTCCGCGTCCACCGCCAGGTAGCTGTTGAGCACGGGCTGGCTGGCATCGATCGCCGCCAGCTGCTGCTCCAGCAGGTCGCGGCAGCTGAGCTCGCCGCGCTCCAGCCGGGCCAGCTGCGATGTCATGTCCTCGCCCAGCAGGGCGGCGTCGATGCGGCTCATGGCGTCGGACTCTTACTCGAAGCGCTTGTCGATCAGGCGGATGGGCTTCTGCCGCGTTTCCATGCCGGTCAGCGGCGCCAGCGCGCCCGGCTCGGCCAGCACGACGCTGACATCCACGCCCAGGCGCATGCGCAGCAGGGCGGCAAACGCGGCGGCGAGCTGGGCGTCGGTCGTCTCGCCCTTGACCTCGATGTGCACGGCCAGGTCGTCGCGGCCGGCGGCATCGCGGGTGGTCACGCAGATGAATTCACCGGCAAACCCGGCGTGTTCCTCGAGGATCGGCGCCATCGCCTGCGGGAACACGTTGATGCCGCGCACCTTGACCATGTTGTCGCTGCGGCCAAGGAAGCCCTCGATCCGGCGCAGGTTGATGCCCAGCGAGGACGGCGTGGTCAGCACCCGGGTCACGTCGTGGGTGTTGAAGCGGATGATCGGGTAGATGTCGTCCTTGTACAGGCAGGTCACGACCATGTCGCCGGTCTCGCCGTCGGCGACCGGCTTGCCGTCGTCCACGCCGAGGACCTCGACGTACTGGGCGTCCTCCATCAGGTACAGGCCGTCCTGGTCCGGACCCTGGCCGGCAATCGCGCCGGTGTCGCCCACGCCGTACCAGTCATACAGCTGCGCCCCACCCCAGGCCTTGGACAGCGACTCGCGCGACTCGCGGCCCAGGTGGCCGGAGATCATCCGGATCGGGATGTCCCTGCCCGGCTCCACGCCCTGCTCGCGGGCGACGTCGGCCAGCTTCTTGATGTAGTCGGCAAAGCCGACGATCACGGTCGCGCCCATGTCGCGCATCAGGTTGACCTGCTGCACCGAGCGCATCTCGATGCCGGTGCCGGCCGAGCAGAACAGCGCCTGGGTGAAGTGGTTCACGGCCTCGCGGATGTAGTGGCCGCCGTTGATCATGCCGTGGCCGTAGACCGAATGGACGACGTCGCCGGCCTGCATGCCCTGCCAGCGATACAGGCGCGCCAGCAGCAGGTTCTGCACCTCGCGGCTGTGCGGGCTGAACAGCAGCGGCTGCGGCCGGCCGGTGGTGCCACTGGTGGTGTGGAACACCAGCGGCGTGTCGCCGGCGGCGGTGCCGTCGCGCCAGCCGTGGAAATCGCCCAGCGGCGGCTTGGCTTCCACCGAGGCCATGATCTCGTGCTTGCCATAGACCGGCAGTTTGGTGATGTCGACCAGGCCGGTGATGTCGCCGGGCTCCAGGCCCGCATCGCCCCACAGGCGCCGATAGAACGGGATCTGCCAGGCGCGCGCGACGCAGCGCCGGAAGCGCGCGTCCTGCTCGGCGAACAGCTCGTCGCGGCTGATGCGGCTGAAGCGATCGGTGAAGGCCTGGTCCAGCGGGTACTCGGCCAGCAGTTTGTTGACGTCGAAGGATTCGAAATAGGTCGCGTGGGTGGTCATGGGGCCTCAACAATCAGTAGGTCGACCAGGCGACGCACATCATCGAGCGCCTCCAGCCGGTCGAGAACGGTGAGCAGGTCCGCGCGGCGCTTCGGATCGAAGGGCCGGGCCGCGTGGTCCAGGCAATGGTGGAATTTCTCGAGCTGCTTGGCGCGGTCCAGCGGGCGCTCGGGCGAGCCGAGTGCCGCATTGCGGTGGTTGTGCACCTCGCGCCCGTCGGTGGTGGTGACCACCAGACTCTGCGGCACCAGCGCGTTGGGGTCGTCGCAGTCGTTGGGCTCGACGTGCAGGCGCTCGGCAAACTGCGCGCGCACAGGGTCGGCGAGGGCTTCGCCCGAATACGCATCCAGCCCCACCCGACCCTCGATCAGCATCGTGCCGGTCAGGTAGGGCAGGCACAGGCGGGCGTAGCTGGTTTCCATGCCGGTCTTGTAGGGCCGCGACACCAGCCGGCGTACCAGCGGCGGCGCGCGCAGGACGATGCGCTCGACGTCGCCGATGCGCAGCCCCTCGCGCTCACCCAGCTCGCGCAGCATGTCCAGGCACGCATGCGCGGCGCCGCCGGTGGGGAACACCTTGTGGCTGACCTGCTCGATCTGCGCGTCGCCGGCGGCGAGCGCGGCCAGCGCCGGACGGGTGTCGAACGCGCCCTCGATCAGCGGCAGGTAGCCGAACGGCCCTTCCAGCCAGTCGTGCGGGGCCGGGAAGCCGTGGTTGGCGAGCGTCCAGGCGGTGATTGCCGCACGGGCGTTGAAGGCGATCTGCAGGGCCAGGGTCGGCGATCCTTCCACGTGCGCCTGCATCGTGCCCGACAGGTGACTGTAGGTGAGCCCGAGGGCGCGATGCAGGGTCGCCTCGTCGGCCTGGTGCAGGTGGGCGATGCCGGCGACCGCGCCCAGTGCCCCGCACATCGCCGGGCGGAAGAAACGCATCGGCGACCGCCCGCTGATGCCGATCAGGGTCGCCACGTCGACCGCGATGGCGACCGCGGCGATCAGGCGCTTGCCGTCCACGCCGCCGCGCTGCTCGGCCGCGGTCACCAAGCTGGAGAGCACCACCGCCATCGGATGCACGACCGCGGGCATGTGCACGCAGTCGAACTCCTGGTTGTGGATCTGGAAGCCGTTGACCATCGCCGCGCTGGACGCGTGCAGGCGTTCGCCGGTGACCCAGACGCGGGCGTCGTTGCCGCTGCCACTGCCCAGGGTCTGGGCGGCGTCGCGCACGGTCTGGTTGAGCGGCACCTGCGGGCCGGAGCCGGCGATGCCGACCGATACGCCATCCATGATGAAGGTCTTGACCGCGGCGACGGCTTTGGGCGAGAGGTCCCCATAGCGCAGGTCGGCCGCGTGGGCGACCAGCGCCTCGGTCAAGCGCGGCATCGCCGTAATCATGCGTCCAGCCCGGCCAGCGCGGCCTGCAGCGGTTGCAGCGATAGCGCCGTCGGCAACTCACGGACGGCATCGAACAGGCGGGTTGCAGCCGGTTTGGACACGCCGCCCCACGCGGCCAAGGCCAGCGCCTTGGACGCGATCGCGGCCTCGGGCATCGGGCATTCCGGGTCGCCCCAAGCATCCACGCGGGCCGCGTGCAGGCGCCGGCCGTCAGCCAGCGCCACGGTCACGGACGCTCCGTAGTGGTCCGGGAAGCGGGCGCTGGCCGCCTCGTCCTCGCTCACGATGACGCGCTCGCGCATGGCGGCCACGACCGGATCATCGATGGTCGCAGGCAGGTAATGCGCCAGCTCGGACCGTCCCAGGCAGGCAATCGCAGCAACGGCATGCTGCAGGCTGAATTTGGCTTCCAGCTCGGTGGTGGGCTCGGGCCGGTCGCAGAAGCGCAGCGCCTCGGCATAGGTGGTCACGTGGATGCTGACAAAAGCCTCCACCGGCAGCCCGCCCGCCTGGCGCAGGGCGTCGCGCATCGCGTCGATCGCCGGATGCGCGTGGCGGCAGGCCGGCCACGGTTTCAGGCTGGTGGTGTGGATGAGCCAGTCGGGCGCGTGGGCGAGCACCAGATCCGGTTGGGCGTCGGGCGCGGTGGCGGCAAACAGTCCCTGCTCGCCCTCGAGGATCCGGCGCGGGCCACGCAGACCGGCAGCGGCCAGTTGCGCCGCCAGCAAACCGCTGCGCGCGGCTTCGGCGTTGTGGATCGACTTGGTCGGGACGGGCTCGTGACGCATCTGCCACAGGCCGCCGGTGCGGCTGCCGGCGGTACCGAGCGTATCGGCCAGTGCATCGGCGTCCAGGCCAAGGATGGAAGCGGCGGCGGTCGCGGCGCCAAACGCACCGGCGGTCGAAGTCGGGTGCCAGTAGCGGTAATGCCCTCGCCCCAGCGCGCGGCCGATGCGGATGGTCGCCTCGTAGCCGCGCACCACCGCATCCAGGAATTGTTGCGGCGTGGCGTCGGCGCTTTCCGCCGCGGCCAGCGCGACCGGGATCACCACCGGACCGGCGTGCAGGATCGCGCCGCGGTGAACGTCATCCATCTCCAGCACGTTGCCCAGCGCCGCGTTGATCAGCAGGGCGGACATTGGGTCGCGTCGGCTGGCGCCGAGCGCGGTCGCGTCGCCGCCCGGCAGCGTGGCCACCAGCGCGGTCAGCTGATCCGCCAGCGGCGAGCGCAAGGCGCCCAGCGCGCAGCCGAGCCAGTCGGCCACCAGCGCGGCGGCACGCTGGCGCGCCGCGGCATCCACCGGGCGCAGCAGCTGCACGGCCAGGGCTTCGGTCAGGCTCGGGGCCCGCGCTGTCATGCCGCGTCTACCAAGTGACACCTCGTTGGATCGTGGACTCTCTGACTCAGGGTATCGGACTTTGTCCGGACATATCATATGATCAGCATTCCGCACATCGCAAACCGGTCTTCACCGGCAGCGTCGCCACCGTTTCCCGGACCGGAGTCCCCGTGCCTGCCCAGCTCGACGCCAGTTCCTTCCTCGATCATTTCCGCCCCGGCGCGGAGATCTACACGCCCGGCTGCGCTGGTCACTCGCTGCTGTTCGAGTCGTGGCTGCGGCAGGCGCCGGAGCGCTGCGACGGGGTCCGCTTCACCGGCGTGCACATCCCCACGGTCAACCGATTCGACTTTGCAAGCCTGCACCCGGGCGCGCGGCAACGCACCATCTTTCTCAGCGCCGAGCTGCGCGAGTCGTGGCTGGCCGGTCGGGTCGACTACCTGCCGATGAGCTACTCGGCCACCTGGCAGTGGCTGAGCCAAGAGGCGCAGTTGGACGTCGCCCTGGTGCAGGTCGCACCGCCCGATGACAACGGCCAGTGCTCGCTGGGCGTGGCTGCCGACTTCACCCCTGCGGCCTGGCCGCGGGCGGCGAAGGTGCTGGCCCACGTCAATCCGCGCATGCCGCGCACCCACGGGCCGTCGATCCCCTGGTCGCGCATCCACGCCGCCATCGAGCACGACGGGCCGCTGCTGGAAGCACCGGACCCCGCACCGGACCCGGCCATGGAAGCGGTGGCGGCGCAGGTCGCCACGCTGGTGCCGGACCGTGCCACCCTGCAACTGGGCCTGGGCCGCCTGCAGTCGGCGGTGCTGCGCGCATTGCGCGGACGGCGCGACCTGCGGATCCACTCCGGGATGGTGTCCGACGGTCTGCTGGGGTTGATCGACGATGGCGCGCTGGCGCCGGCGCCGGATGCGGTCGTCGCGGGCGTGGCCCTGGGCAGCCAGGCGCTGTATGACGCCGTCGCCGGGCGGGTGCAGTTCCGCGAGGTCGGCCACACCCACGACCACGGTGTGCTGCGAGCGATCGCGCGGCTGACGGCAATCAACAGCGCCTTGTCGGTGGACCTGCTGGGCCAGGTCAACGGCGATTGCCTGGGCGGTCGCCAACTCAGTGGCATCGGCGGCTTGCCGGACTTCCTGCGCGGCGCGCGACAGGCACCCGAGGGCCGCGGCATCATCGCCCTGCCCGCCGCCACGCCGAAAGGGCAGACGCGAATTGTGCCAATGTTGCCGGCTGGCCCGGTCAGCGTGGCGCGGATCGACGCCGATTGCGTGGTCACCGAGCACGGCGTTGCCGACTTGCGACACCTGGGCGTGCACGAGCGGGCGCGCGCCCTCATCGCGATCGCCGACCCGGTCCATCGCGAATCGCTGGAGCGGGACTGGCATGAAATCACCCAAAGGCTTTGACATGGCACATTTGAAAGGACTCCCGGCATGACCGCCAAGCAGCGCAGCAAACCCCGTTACGCCGAGTTGGGCGACCTGCTCCAGGCGGGCATCGAGCGTGGCGACTACCCGGTGGGCAGCCTGCTGCCGACAGAGCTGGAACTGTGCGAGCGCCACCAGGTCAGCCGCCACACCGCGCGCGCCGCCCTGTCCCAGTTGATCACCGCCGGGCTGGTCCAGCGCCGCCCGGGATCGGGCACCCGGGTGATCGCCCAGCGCGAGGCGATGCGCTACGAACACGGCATCGACAGCCTCGACCTGCTGATGCAGTACGGCAACACGACCCGACTGCAGGTGCTCGAGACCCGCTCGGAGAAAGCCGCCGGCGAGATGACCCGCGCGCTGGAGATCGCCACCGGCAAGCCCTACCTGGTCCTCAACGGCGTGCGCATGGAAGAGCCCAACCGCGAACCCATCGCGGTGACCGAGATGTTCGTGCCGGTGCGCGCGGGCACACCGAGCGCCGAGCTGCTCGAGCTGTCCAGCTCGGCGCGCACGGTCGCCGGCTTCCTGGATGCGGCGCGGCTGTCGCGGGTGGAGCAGGTATTCGATGCCGCATCCCTGACGCCGGCCGAGGCCAGCTTGCTGGGGGTGGAGAGCACCGAGCCGGCCATGCGCGTCCGCCGGCACTACCGTGACGCGGCCGGACGGCTGCTGATGCTGGCCATCAGCAAGCACCCACCCGGGCGCTTCGCCTACTCCATGGTGCTGTCGCGCAACCGACGCTGAGCCGCCGGCGCGTGCAGCCGCCCCGAATCAGCGCCGGTTTGCCGCTCAGCGCTTGAACAGCAGTTTCAGCACCGACGGCCGCAGCGCCATGCGCATCATTTGGCGGAACTCGGCCGGAGTCAGGCTGGTGGTGCACGGCAGCACGCCGGCCACGCCCTTCATCACCAGCAGGCCGTCCTCGCTGACCACGTCGTTGATGCGCACGTCCAGCTTCATCGCGGGGGTGACGACCTTCATGCCGGGACCTCCTTGGCGCTGATCTCGTTCGCGTGGGTTCCGCCGGCGTCCACCCAGTCTTCCAGCGCCACCAGGCCCTTGCCGGCGGCGCGCCCGGAGATCATCGCCTCGGTCAGGTAGGAACCGTTCTGGTAGAGGTCGGAGAACATCGAGCCCAGTTCGCCGGCCTCAAACAGGCGCGGGATCGGCTTGAGGTCGTGATCGAGCACCTCGGAGTGGATGTTGCGCCGCGCGCCACCGCCGGTGCAGACGATCACCGGATCGACCTTGATCGCGTAGAACGGGCCCTGCTCGATCGGGTACAGGGTGTCGGGGTTGCGCTCGAAGTCCGCGTCGCTCTTGCCCGCGCAGGCGGCGTTGTAACGGTCCACCGTCGCCCGCAGCTTGGCCGGGTCGCGGCCGATCTTCGCCGCCAACTCCTCGATCGTGTCGGCCTGTTCGATCCAGCCCTTTGCGATCTCCGCGCTGTTGTCGTCGCTCCACTGGTAGCCGGTGACCACCGGCGCCCAGGTCATCACTTCGACCACCAGCTTGTTGTACTGGCAGGTGACGGAATCAAAGATCATGTGCACCGGTCCGGCCCGGTGGTGCGGGGTGTCCACCCAATGCCCGTGCTTCTTCTCCTTGTAATGGGTCAGCTGCAGCTCGGCGGTCTCGTTGTAGAAGCGCTCGCTGAGCGCATCGACCTCGATCCAGCTGAAGCTCTGCCAGAAGAAGGTGCGCAGGAACGCGGTCTCGAAACCCGGCGGGCGGAAGCCCGGCCAGATCCCGCCGGACTGCCCCTGGTTGCGCAGGTGCCACAGGTCGGCGCCGGCCTTCTGCAGGATCTTGATGCCGTCGCCGGTGTTGTGTGGCGTGCCCAGCGGATGCGCCTCGGCAAGGCCGAAGTAGTTGCGCTGCATGTCCATGTTGGCCTCGAAGCCGCCCACGGCCATCACCACGCCGCGGTTGGCGCGGATCGCCTGACGCTGGCCGTTGACCTCGGCGATCACGCCGAAGACCTCCAGCGTGTCCGGATCCTGGATCAGGTCCCTGAGCGGGGTCTCGTAGGCGATCTGGATGCCCGGGCGCAGGCGCACGTTCTCGCGGAAGGCCAGGTACACGCCGCTGGGAATCGGCAGGATGGTCGCGGTGCAGTAGACCGCCTCGCGCGCACCGAACTCGGGAAACTCCAGCACCGCGTCGCGCTCGCTGAAACCGGTGCCGTGGATGTACTGGGCACCTGCCTGCTCGGCGCGCGCCTGGATCCACGGCTCCAGCGCCACCATCGCCTCCGACCACGGCACCAGCATGTCCTCGGGGATCGGGTTGGCCGCGCTCATCTTGCGCTGGTACTCGGCCAGCACCTCGGCATTCTTCGAAATCAGCAGCGACTGGCCGGCCACGCGGCTGTTGCCGCCGGTCTCGGCCTCGGGCGCCTTCTCGATGATCAGGATGCGCAGCTCGGGATTGAGGTCATAGGCCTCGATGGCGGCGCACATGCCTGCCAGGCCGGCGCCGGCGATGACGATGTCGTGGGTCTGGTCCCAGCGGGACACGGAAGAGAGACTGGCCATGGAGAACCTCCTTGCGGGGTTGGCGCCATCGTGGGCACCGCGGCCGATGAATGCCAACCAATTCGAGGGCACGCGACAACCGATGGTTGTATTCGCCTACCCTGCGGGCATGGATATCCGTCAACTGCGCTACTTCCTCGCCGTGGTCGAGCACGGCAGCTTCACCCGCGCGGCCGCGATGACCGGGCGCACCCAGCAGGCGTTGAGCAAGGGCATCGCCGCACTGGAGCAGCAACTGGGCGCGCGCCTTTTCGAGCGCGGCTCGCGTGGGGCGCGACCGACCGCCGTCGGACGATTGCTGCTGGACCACGCGCGTACCGCCGACGACACCCTGCGCACCTTCGAGCAGCGGCTGCAGGAGTTGCAGACCGGCACCGAGGGCGAGATCCGTATCGGCACCGGTCCCACTGCCGCCGGCTCGGTCGTGGCGCCGGCGGTGCTGGCCTTGCGCGCGGCGTGGCCGCGGCTGGGCGTGCGCGTCACCGGCGGCGTCCTGCCGGAATTGCTGCCTGCCCTGCTGGCCCGGGAGCTGGATGTGGTGATCGCCCTGGACACGATGCTGCAGACCGACCCGCGCCTGCACCGCGACCTGCTGGTGAATGACGAGTACCGGATCATGGCCAGCGCGTCGCATCCTCTTGCCGGCCGCGCCGGGCTGACCGCGGCCGATCTGCTCGACCATCCGTGGGTCATGGGCCGTCGCCTGGGCGAGGTCCAGACCCAGTTCCGCCAGCGCTTCACCGATGCCGGACTGAGCCCCCCGGCGCAATCGCTGGAATCCTCATCGCTGGACTTCGTTCGTACCCTGGTGCGTGACGGCGCTTACCTCACCCTGCTGCCAACACGTCTGGTCCACGTCGAGCTGGCGTCGCGGCAATGTACGCGGCTGGCGGTGCCGGGCTTCTCCTGGGAACGTCCGCTGGTCGTCTACACCCGCCTGGGCGAGCCGCAGTCCGACCCGCAGGCCAGATTGCTGCAGGCGTTGCGGAACGCGGCGGAGCAAGCGGGTTAGCGGTCCAGCGGACTGACCACGCCCGAGCCGCCGCGATTGAGCACGTGCGTATAGATCATCGTGGTGGAAACGTCCGAGTGACCGAGCAGTTCCTGGATCGTGCGGATGTCCGACCCCGACTCCAGCAGGTGCGTAGCGAAACTGTGTCGCAGCGTATGGCAGGTAGCGTGTTTCGCGATTCCCGCCGCCTGCGCGGCGATCCGCACCGCCCGCTGCAAATTCTTCTCGTCAACGTGATGCCGGCGCTCTATACCCGACCGCGGGTCAATGCTGCGCAACCGCGAGGGGAAGACGTACTGCAAGATCCATTCGCGATCCGCGGCGGGGTACTTTCGTGCCAGCGCCCCCGGGAGCCAGACCGCGCCGTGGCCCACCGCAAGGTCCCGCTCGTGCAACACCCTGGTTTGCGCCAGGTGCAATTGGAGTGCCGGGACCGTTCTGGCGGGCAGCATCGTCCGCCGGTCTTTGCCGCCCTTGCCCCGTCGCACCAGAATCTCGCTGCGCACGAAGTCAATGTCCTGCACACGCAGGCGCACACACTCCATCAGTCGGATGCCTGAGCCGTAGAGGAGACTGGCCATCAGGTGATGGACACCACTCATCTGAACAAGCAAGCGCGAAACCTCCTCGACCGTGAGCACCACCGGCAGTCGCTCGGGCCGTTTGGCACGCCGGATGTTGTCCATCCAGGGCAGATCCTGACCCAGCACCTCCCGATACAGAAACAGCAGCGCGGAGAGCGCCTGATTCTGCGTTGACGCCGCAACCTTTCCCTGCACGGCCAACCGCGTAAGAAACCACTCGACCTCCCGCTCGCCCATCTCGCTTGGGTGTCGTTTCCCATTCGCGAGAACGAAGCGGCGAATCCAACTCACGTAGGCGTCCTCGGTACGAATCGCCAGGCCGCGTCGGCGAATCCGCGCCCGCACCGTGTCTAGCAGCCGAGGCGCGTGCTGCCCGGTCGTTGCGCCGTCCGACGGCGGGTGCGAATATCCCATGGCGAGGGTCCGTTCCGGAGAGAGTTCCAGATTAGGCCCAAGGATTAGGCACCTTCGCTCAGCGGACGTCGTTGATTTCTGTAGGACTTGCCCTGAAAACGCTGACCGGGCTATCCGGATTACACACAAGGAATAGGCACCACTTTGGTGTCGAATAGGTGTTAGAGGGCGATTAAGATATCACTTTGTTTTGTTGCACTCCTTTTCACACCGCTCCCTGCGCTGGCTACAACTTGTGTGTTTGAGCCACTTGAACAACAGCTCGAGAACGCAAGTGTTGCATTCATCGCAACCATCCTTGAGTCACGAGGGCCGGAGTCCTTTCGTGGCCTCCAGCTCGGCGACGAATATCGTGTGAGCTACCGCTTTGAGATCCAAACCGAGTTGAAGGGAAGCTCTTCGGCTGTTTCATCTCTCTTTACCCGCAACAGCTATCACCCTATCGACTCGGATCTGTCCTTTGATGGGGACGAAACACGCCTATTACCTGGAGACAACGTCTTGGTGATGGCTAAGTCCCCCGGGGAAAGCTAGGTAGCACCCTGCGGCCCGCCCCACATTTGGCGACCCACATCTGAGTCACTTCAGACATTGCGGTTGCGAAACTCGCCGCTCTAACTGATCATTCAAGCCGAACCCGCGACGTTCCATTTCCAGGCAAACTCGTGTTTCAATTCCCACCAGCCACCGGCTCATGCGTTGCGGGTCGGCTTAATTCCGGTGTTAGGTGCGCGTATGGCCCTCGTTGAGACATTGATGGAGACAGCAGTCGCTGACGTCGAACTCCTTCGCAAGCTCGACACTCAAGGCGACCGTTTCAGCATTCCGAGAAATGTCGACTTCTTGTTACGCTGTCCCACAACTGAGAAAGCAGAGATTGTTGCCAGCTTTATCAACGAGTGCCAGTACGGGGTTGCCACGGCGCAAGACTTGGAGACAACGCCGAGCGTGCTTGTCGTAGTACACATGCCAATTGAGCAGCATGTGCTTCATGCTGTATCCGGCTTCATGGCTTGCGTTTGTGAGTTGTACGGCTTGGACTACGACGGGTGGGGTTGTGCTGTTCAGTCAGAGCGCACCTAACAAGTCATTCAAGCCGATGCCGCTTCGCGGCACGGCTTAATTAAAGGTGTTAGCTCCCATGGACAATTCCCTAAAATTTTTGATAGCTACATTTATAACCATTCTCGGAATCACCGGCTGCTCCAAAGACAAGCAATCCGGGCCAAGTCCAACGTCAGGTTCGGTTGCTGGTGTACAGCAACTGGCAAGCGACACACCCAAAAAAGATATCTTCAGAATCTACGACGAATTTATCGCCGCAGAAGCCGTTGCGAAGGAATGTGGCATTTCTTCACCTGAGCTAGAAGAGCAGCACAAGAAGAATTTCATCACTGTAGCTCACGCAGTGAGAAATGATCTAACGAGCAAGCACGGCAAGCCTAAAAGCTCTCTCGACGAATTTCTCCATGGGCATGATGAAATGATTCGTACTAGAACTTTGGAAATGCTCAAATCTCACCCGTGCAACAGTACAGATGCAAAGGTTGTCATCAAGCGCTATAAGTTGCAATCTCAATGGCAAGTACCGGCTGACAGCTAACAATTCATTCAAGCCGAACCCGCTTCGCGGGTCGGCTTAATTCAGGCGTTAGGTCGCAGTAAAAGCGTCTTTCGTTGCAACGGGGCTTCGTAGCACTTTGCGATTCGCTTCACTGGGGTTTCTGGCTTCGCGGCAAATGGCTTTTCTTGGCCGGCTGGGGTTTATGGATACATTTGGTGGCCTGCGCCATAGCGCTCTCGCTCGACTCCATCATGGCCATCTGGTCAGTCCCGGCGGTGCAGTTCATCGGGCGCAGGTACAGTTTTCTGCGCTTCTCCAAGCTCGGTCTTTCGCAAGCGGGTGTTCTGGGCTACGGTTGCAACCTAACTGGTCATTCAAGCCGAGCCCGCTTCGTCCTTTCGACCAAATGTATCGTTGGGGGAGTTGTATCGGCACCCGGTTCGCGCGTTGCGGGCCGGCTTAATTCCGGTGTTAGGGGGCATTTGGAAGTCATGTCGCAAACGTCGTCGTCAAAAGCAACTAGCTGGGTCTGGCTCGTAGGATTTTTTGTGCTTGCCGCTTACTACTTGGCTTCTTGCATCCGCACGCCGTCGCCGCATTACGCCCTATCCGCGTTCGGATTTTTCTGCATCGGTCTTCACGCTTTCAAGCGGCCGGTCAGCTTCACCGGCCCAATCTGGCCGCAGGTGACGGTGCCGCGTGCTTCGGCGCTCACAGCCGAAATTCTTGGAGTCGTTGGGGTCGTCCTCGCCGTGGCAGGAGCCATCTGGCGTTGGTATGCCCCCTAACAATTCGTCCAAGCCGACGCCGCTTCGCGGCGCGGCTTAACTCAGGTGTTAGGCCGCATGAACTCACTCCTTCGCAGACCGCTAGATCCGACTGCCCGCAGGCAGGTCTTCTACAGCTTCCACTACGCAAATGATGCGTTCCGTGCGCAGCAAATTCGCAATATGGGCGTGATCGAGGGAAATACTCCATGCGCGCCAAACGAATGGGAGGCCGTTCGGCGCCAAGGCGAAGCAGCGATACAGCGCTGGATAGACCAGACTATGCAGTATCGTAGTTGTGTAGTCGTCTTGGTTGGCTCACAGACTGCCCAGCGCCCTTGGATTGACTATGAGATTCGCAAAGCCTGGAACGACAAGCGAGGCCTTTTTGGCATCTACGTGCATAATCTGAATTGTCCGCGGCAAGGTTTCTGCTATCAAGGCGCCAATCCCTTCGCGAATGTGATCCTCAACAATGGCCAGCCTCTTTCAAACTACGTGAGCTGTCACGACCCAGGCCCAGATGCCTACAATGTTGTTCGTCGCATGATGAGCACTTGGATCGAAACGGCGATTCGGACAAAGCGCCAATGAGCACGTCACAGCCAAGCGAATCAGCGATCCAAGCTCATCTCGGCATGCTGCAGAACGTCGTGCAACGCATGGCGTCAAACTCGGCATCGTGTAAAACTTGGTGCATCACAATTGTGAGTGCAATCATCGTTGCCGTCGCTGACAAGCCAAATGAGAAGCTTCTCTGGATTGCCGCCATTCCCATACCTGCATTCTTGCTACTGGACGCGTATTACCTTGGCTTGGAGCGAGGATTTAGAGATTCCTACAACACGTTTGTTTCCCGCTACTGTTCAGGGACCCTACGGTCAGAGGATGTCTTTTGCATAAGTCCGTCTAAGGATGTGAACTGGCTCCGTTTTGAAGCATTCACTTCATTCTCTATTCTTGGCTTCTACCTTCCTCTAGCCGCGATAGTTGCCGTTGTGAAAGCAATCATTACGTAGCACGCGGCCTAACAAGTCATTCAAGCCGACGCCGCTTCGCGGCGCGGCTTAATTCCAGTGTTAGGCGTCACGGGGGAGATATGCAGCAATTGTTAGAAGAGATAGCCAAATTGCTCCCCGTTCTCGTCGGAGCGTTGATTGCACTGCTCGGGGCCGCTGCCAGATACTTCGTCGAGCGTCGCGATAAGCGGATGGAAGTTAGGCGACAAAAACTCGAGCGTCTCACTGACCTCACATATCGCATCAGAGCATGGACCGGCAGCCTCGATAGCAAGTTGGCTTTCGGCTTAGAGGGCGAGTCACAAGTAGATTCACCTATCGAAGAGCTGCAGGTCCTGGCGGATATCTACTTCCCTGAGCTACACGACCCTGCGTCTAGACTCGTAGTTGCTGCCAAGACGTATGCTGCAATGGCTTACAGAATGGGTGCGCGTCGGCTCCAAGATGGGCGCATACCAGACGACGCCAATATGCGAATTCAAGAGACTTATGCGCCTGTTGCCGATGCGATCGGTGAATTGAGCAAGCAAATACGGCTTGCTGCAAGAAAGCTAGAGTGACGCCTAACAATGCGTTCAAGCCGAAATTTCATCGCTACGCCAGCCACATCGCAGGAAGAGCTTGCCATGTGCCCGGCTACGCGCTGCAATTCGGCTTAACTTAGGTGTTAGGTCGCAGTAAAAGCGTCTTTCTTTGCGCCGGGTTTTCGTAGCACTCGCTTTATTCGCTTCACCGGGGTTTCTGTTTTCGCGGCACGTGGCGTTTCTGGCGTGGTGGGGGTTTAGGGAAACATCTGGTGGCCTGCGCCGCAGCGTTCTCGCTCGGCTGCATCACGGCTATCCGGTCAGTCCCGGCGGTGCAGTTCATCGGGCGCAGGTACGGCTTTCTGCGCTGCTCCAAACCGGGTCTTTCGCAAGCGGGTGCTCTGGGTTACGGTTGCAACCTAACTGGTCATTCAAGCCGAGCCCGCTTCGTCCTTTCGATCATATGTATCGTTGGCAAAGTTGTCTCGGCACCCGGTCTGCGCGTTGCGGGCCGGCTTAATTCCGGTGTTAGGTGGCCCTCAACCTTCTTCGGCTCGCAAAATGCACAAGCTCGTTCTCGCAGCTCTAGTTCTGAATCTGATCGCCTGCGGCGAGAGATCGATTGAGCAAGGCGCAACAATCGTTCAGCCTAAAGCATTCTCTATTTATACGCTCACTAATGACAGGTCGACGGTTTGCTTCTCGATCTCTAGCAAGCTACATCCGAGCCTGCTTGATGGCGCTATATCAATGCGCTTTGACGACTTGGACGACTTGGACGACTTTTCAGAGCCTGGCAAAGAACTCCGTTTTGGTAGACACATAGCAACAATTTTTCTTCATCCAAATGAAATCCAAAGAGCACAAGCGATATTCGGCCTAAGCGCGATAGAGAAACAGCCTGTCAGAGAAGATCCTCAATTCCTCTACATCTTCCCTATAGTATGGAGAGGCGGATATGTTCTTGATAAGGACAGTGCAATGACAATCCGCTTGTACAGTACTCCAAGCGAGATCAATTTATCGCAAGAAAAGCTGCGTAACGTGATGTTGGCAATAACCAAGATGCGCGTCCCCTGTACAAGCGGGGCCACCTAACAATTCGTTCAAGCCGAACTTGCTTCGTTACGGCAAAGGTATGGCAGAAAAAGCTTGCCATACCTTTGCCTCCACTACGCAAGTCGGCTTAACTCAGGTGTTAGCTCCCATGGACAATTCCCTAAAATTTTTGATAGCTACATTTATAACCATTCTCGGAATCACCGGCTGCTCCGAAGACAAGCAATCCGGGCCAAGTCCAACGTCAGGTTCGGTTGCTGGTGTACAGCAACTGGCAAGCGACACACCCAAAAAAGATATCTTCAGAATCTACGACGAATTTATCGCCGCAGAAGCCGTTGCGAAGGAATGTGGCATTTCTTCACCTGAGCTAGAAGAGCAGCACAAGAAGAATTTCATCACTGTAGCTCACGCAGTGAGAAATGATCTAACGAGCAAGCACGGCAAGCCTAAAAGCTCTCTCGACGAATTTCTCCATGGGCATGATGAAATGATTCGTACTAGAACTTTGGAAATGCTCAAATCTCACCCGTGCAACAGTACAGATGCAAAGGTTGTCATCGAGCGCTATAAGTTGCAATCTCAATGGCAAGTACCGGCTGACAGCTAACAATTCATTCAAGCCGAACCCGCTTCGCGGGTCGGCTTAATTCAGGCGTTAGGCGGCTAAATAAACATACGTGGATCCCCAATGTCCCCTTCAGTCCAGCTTCGCACGCCCACCATTGAGGACGCTCGTGCGCTTGTGCCGCTACTCGCCGAGCTGGGCTACTCCGTGCCGGAGGCCACCGTCCGCACCAACATTCTCAACCTTGCCGACGGCTCTGCGGACAGGGCATGGGTGGCTGAGAGTATCGACGGCATACTTGGGCTCGTTAGTGTCCACCTGACCCCCTTGTTTCACGCCTCGGGGCACTTGGGTCGAATCACCTCCCTTGTAGTCCGCAGCGACGCTCGCGGCAACGGTGTTGGGCGCATGCTCATGCAACAGGCACAAGATTTCTGTTGGGGTGCTGGCTGTGAGCGCATCGAGCTCACCAGCGGCGACCATCGGGGCCAGGCACATCGCTTTTATGAGCAGCTTGGCTTTCAATTACACTCGCGGCGTTTCATAAAACACGGTACGCCGCCTAACAATTCATTCAAGCCGATGCCGCTTCGCGGCACGGCTTAATTCTGGTGTTAGGCCGCTCATGAAGAATCTTCGAAGCGCTGCGATATTCATCTACGCTCTGATGGCTGCTTGTGCGCCAGGTTCGTCTCATGGGCAGGCTACGGGGCCAGCCATGGGCGCCTTCAATCTCTACTTCACAGACGACCTCGTTCGTAAGTGTGCCGCGAGCTACCCAGCAAGCGCAGCGAACATTACCGAATCGTTTGAGAGCATGAAACGCAGGAATAGATCTTACCTGTCGTCCAAAGACTGGGATGAAATCAGGCGCAGGAACAGGGAAATTGCACTAGTTGAACCCGAACGAAATGAGTACATAAATGAGATCGTCAACGATCGCAGTTGCGCACTTGTTCTCGATCAGCTTTCAGTCGGAGGCGAACTTGATCAACACATTGCCAAGCATTTTCCTAAGGGTTATAGACCTTGAGACACGGCCTAACAATGCGTTCAAGCCGAAGCGGTAGTTCCTTCGGTTTAGTGGACACCCTGATCTAACAGTCAGGAGTGTCTTTCATGGCAAGACCAGGCCCCAGAACCACCTATCGCTACAGCGATGAATTCAAAGCCACAGCAGTCCGGCTCAGCCAGCTCCCCGGCGTGTCCGTCGGCGAGGTGGCCGCTTCGCTTTACATCCATCCCTTTATGTTGTCCCGTTGGCGCAGGCTTGCTCGGGAGGGATTGATCGTGACCAAAGGCGTTGAGGTGGACAAGGCGGTGACCGCTGAGCTCAAGGCGCTGCGCGAGGTGCAGCGCAAGTACGAGCGGCTCAAGGTTGAGCATGACCTTTTAAAAAAAGCCATCGCGTTCACTTCGGCTCGAAAAGCGATGTCTTCGCCTTCATCGAGCACCACCAGCAAGCCTACCCGGTGAGAACGATGTGCCGCCTGCACGGGGTCAGCAGCTCGGGCTACTACGCGTGGCTGCAGCGACCAGCGAGCCAGCGTTCCTTCGATGACGCGCAGCTCCTGCAGAAGATACACATCGCCCACCGCGACAGCCGCCAAACCTATGGCAGCCCGCGCATCCACGCCGCCTTGCGCCAGAGCGGCGAGACGGTGGGGCGCCGCCGGATCGAGCGCTTGATGCGGGAGCACAACGTCAGAGCGTTTTCTACGCGACTGTATCGCCAGCGGCCCGGGCTGAAACGCTTTCTGGCCAGCGTGGAGAGTCGCGCGCATACGATCGAACCAAAGCGGCCCAATCAACTCTGGGTCGCGGATGTCACCTACCTGAAGGTGCGCGGCCACTGGCGCTATCTGGCCACCGTCATGGATCGCCACTCACGTCGCCTATTGGGCTGGTCACTGGGCCCTGATCGAACGACGGCGCTGACTCGCCGCGCGTTGGCTGCCGCGCTGCGAACACGGAAGCCGGGCCCCGACACTCTGTTTCATACCGACCGTGGCATTGAGTTCCTGGCGGGCGATTTCAAACAGAAGCTACAACGTGCCGGGCTGACCCAGTCAGCGAACCGGCCGCGACGGATGAACGACAACGCGCACATGGAATCGTGGGACAAATCGATGAAGTCGGACATGTACCACCGCCGCAGCTTCGAGAGCGATCACGCACTGCGGCAAGCGATCCACACCTACATCGACTTCTACAACCACCGGCGCTTACACTCGGCACTTGGATATAAATCACCCGCCGAGTTCGAGCGAGAATGCGCCTAACCATCGGGTGTCCACTTTAGTGAAGGAAGTCCCAGCCGCTTCGTTACGCAAAGCACATGGCAGGTACAGCTTGCCATGTGCTTCGCTCCACTACGCGTCTCGGCTTAACTCAGGTGTTAGGGCTCAATCGTGGCTTCCGAAGATCTCAATGCTCTGTTCAATGAGGCTCTTGGTTTCGCCCAGTACATGCTACTCACGCATGGTGAGTTCATTCCATTCGGCGTCTCGATGAGCCACGACGGGAAAATAGCTCAGGTTGCCGGAAGCCTTGGCACTCAGCGTCCAAAGTCGAGTGACATGGTCGAGTTCCTCCAATCATCCTTTGTAGAGTCGGCTACGCATGGCTCTATCCGGGCCGCAGGTGTGTGCTTGGACATGTACGTAGTGCCTCCCGGACAAGACCAGAGATCGGATGCGATATGTGCTCGGCTGGCTCATGTATCAGGCGAGACAGCCGAGGTATTTGTGCCTTACTCTCGGGACAAGCACGGGGCTTTTCAACTTGGTCAAACGTTCGCAACTGCGGGCGCCGAGTTCAAGCTGGTTGAGCCCTAACAAATCATTCAAGCCGATGCCGCTTCGCGGCACGGCTTAATTCTGGTGTTAGGCTTGCAAGAGAACATCGCGTATCGTGATGTCGTTTTAACAACAGGAGACATGCCATGGTCAAAGTAGCCTTGTTCGTTCGCCTTGAAGCGAAACCCGGAAAAGAGAAAGAGGTTGAGAGCTTCCTTGTGAGTGGTCTTCCCATCGTCAATGAGGAGCCTGCCACCACTGCGTGGTTTGGCATTCGCCTTGGACCAAGCACTTTCGGAATCTTTGATGCTTTCCCGGATGAAGCGGGTCGGCAGGCCCATCTCTCCGGCAAGGTCGCAGCCGCGTTGATGGCAAAGGCAGGTGAGTTGTTCTCCGAGCCCCCGTCCATCGAGAACGTTGATGTACTTGCGGCAAAGCTACCTGGCTAGCAAGCCTAACAATTCATTCAAGCCGACGCCGCTTCGCGGCGCGGCTTAATTCAGGCGTTAGGCCCGCTAGATGCAGACTCGGGAGATTGGACAACCTCTAAACACTGCAGCGCTCGCAGCATTTGCCGCGGCGGTCGCGCTGTCTGTTCCGGTTGTTGAGCGCCTCATTGCCGCTGCATGGCAGTGGTACAAGTTCGCGGGCTACTCCAACGACGGCCACATCACCCTTAGCCTCAGCACTGGCCTGCCCTTCTCCGGTCTGCTCGCAACTACGTTCGGCTTTGCTTTATGCGTCAATCGCGTTGCTGCAAGACGTTCCGCACCTCGCGCAGTAGCTTGGTCGCTGTGGGCAATGTACGTTACAGCTGCCGCTACGGCGGCATACTGGCTCCTGGGCTTTAGCAGTCTCAATGCCTGGCGGGCCTAAGAATGCGTTCAAGCCGAAGCCGCTTCGTTCCACCAAACACATGGCAGGTACAGCTTGCCATGTGTTTAGTTCCACTACGCAGCTCGGCTTAACTTAGGTGTTAGATCACAATTGAGGAGATCGTCATGTTGAAAAATGGGGACGCGGTAAAGCACGCTAACGAGAAGGAGTCGTTCGGCCAAGGAAGGATCCTTGAACTTGACGAAGCCGCTGGCACCGCGCTCGTCGAGTGGGAGTCCCACGAGGTCATTAGAGAGACTTCCAATCTCAAAACAACGCAAACGCACGTGAAGATATCCAACCTTGTCAAGGCATGACTCATGTCCGTTGCCCAGTGTTGTGGGCGCATCACGGCAGCCCACTTCGCGGGGCTACATGAGAATAGCCAAGGGCCATTCTAACTGGTTATTCAAGCCGAACCCGCGAAGTATCATTTCCAACCCTAGTCGCTGTTCGGCTGCCACCAGCTTCCGCCCCACGCGAAGCGGGTCGGCTTAATTCCGGTGTTAGCTGTGCGATCAACAACTTGGCAAATGGAGAGTTCACATGAGCAAATCACCTTTGTGGTTCAAGGTCGTTGCCGTGGTTGCCCTACTCTGGAACCTGATCGGTTGCCTAGCCTTTGCTTCAGATATTCGTCTTACACCTGAAGATATTGCAAAACTACCCGACGCCCAACAAGCACTCTACAACTCGCGTCCCAGCTGGGCGGTTGCCGGGACTGCTGTGGCCGTGATTGCCGGTGCCCTGGGTTCACTCGCTTTGTTACTCGGCAAGAAGTGGGCATTGCCCGTGCTTATTGCTTCATTGATCGGCATCGTCGTTCAAGACTGTGCAATGTTCATCCTTGCTGACGGGGCAGCTCTGGCCGGTACAACTGCTGTCGTACTGCAGGCTCTCGTTTTGTTGATCGCAATTGCTCTTGTACTGCTCAGCAGGAAAGGAATTGCTCGTAGCTGGCTCAAATAACCGCTGCACAGCTAACTATTCGTTCAAGCCGACACCGCTTCGTATCTTCACCTTTGCGCCTGCGCTACGCTAGCGCAAAGCTTTCGCCACTGCGCGGCGCGGCTTAACTCAGGTGTTAGAGGGCGATTAAGATATCACTTTGTTTTGTTGCACTCCTTTTCACACCGCTCCCTGCGCTGGCTACAACTTGTGTGTTTGAGCCACTTGAACAACAGCTCGAGAACGCAAGTGTTGCATTCATCGCAACCATCCTTGAGTCACGAGGGCCGGAGTCCTTTCGTGGCCTCCAGCTCGGCGACGAATATCGTGTGAGCTACCGCTTTGAGATCCAAACCGAGTTGAAGGGAAGCTCTTCGGCTGTTTCATCTCTCTTTACCCGCAACAGCTATCACCCTATCGACTCGGATCTGTCCTTTGATGGGGACGAAACACGCCTATTACCTGGAGACAACGTCTTGGTGATGGCTAAGTCCCCCGGGGAAAGCTAGGTAGCACCCTGCGGCCCGCCCCACATTTGGCGACCCACATCTGAGTCACTTCAGACATTGCGGTTGCGAAACTCGCCGCTCTAACTGATCATTCAAGCCGAACCCGCGACGTTCCATTTCCAGGCAAACTCGTGGTTCAATTCCCACCAGCCACCGGCTCATGCGTTGCGGGTCGGCTTAATTCCGGTGTTAGGCGCCCTGCTGCACCGCAAGGAGGCGTGAGGTGAAACTGACAGACTCGGAAATTCGCCACTTCAAGAATGTACTGTGGGGCACCCGCTTCTGGGCGTGGTTCCGCTGGGTTCTGTTGGGTGTTCTGGGCTACACCGCCGTCGCACACTTCAGCGGCTGGAAGCCAATGACCCGTCCTGACTGGCTGGTTGCCGGAGCGCTTTACATGCTTGTCGCTTGGCCAGGCCTGTGCCGCACCTACGTATTTCACACGCTTCGCCGCGTTGTGGCGGAGGATCCGGAGGCACGGGCACAGCTTGCTGCGGCTGGCGTTAAGGAGTTCGCGCCTGGCACACCGGCGGGGCGCGCCTGACAATCCGTTCAAACAGATGCGGCAGTTCCTGCCAAAGCGGGGTTGGGGCGTCGCAGGAAGACCAACCTGTGTTATTAGCTGATTCCTGCAGGGTAGTCTCGTACCTCAAGAACAAGCCGCGGCGGTCGAATCTCCTACAGACCTGGTTATGGTGATCGACACATTCGTCCGGAGGAAAGACCAGTCCGAGAAGCGCGATGAGCCGAAAGCCGATGCGCGAGTTGAACCTCGCATGCGTGCATCAGAGATGCCGGCCGACCCCCTTATTTCCGACTCGAGCGAGTCGGAACAACCGGCCGCTCCTCTGGACCTGCGTCTCCCGGAACACCCGCTGCCTGCCGGGCGAGGCCCGATGGAGCGCCGCAGTGCGCTCGCGGATCCCCATTTGAACCGCCTGAATCTGAGTTTCCAGGACCGGTCGATCGGCGGAACGATGCAACGAATGGTCAAGGCCGATATCTGTAAAGATCTTCGCAACGCGCTGACGTCTGGCATCGGCGACGCCACCGTGGTTGTGAACACCATGAAACAGCATGGATGTCGTGTTTAGCCCGAGCCATCAAACCGAGCTTGCGTGAGGCTGATCGGTTGCCGCTTGTTCCAGCCTGATGACGACTTGGTCACGCTCGATCTGGTCTTATGCCGGCGCACCACGTCCGTCAGCCGCTTGCCATTCCGGCCAAGTTGGGTGCGTTGGATTGATCCCACCCCGGCGGCGCCACCGTCCAGATTGAGAGGTTCACGATGCAGATTCTTGCCCCCGCCGCCTTTGCGTCCGTTTTGCTGATGTCCGCGTGTGTGACGTCGCCACAGTCCCCGTCGGATACCAGCGCGCAGAGCTACCGCTGTGAAAGTGGCGAGACGATCGCCGCCAGCTATCCCACCACCGACTCGGCGACCGTGCAGTACAAGGGCAGCAGCCACACCATGGCGATCGCGGTTTCCGCCAGCGGCGCACGCTACGTGGGCGGCGAGATGGAGTGGTGGTCCAAGGGCTCCGGCGCTGGTTCCGAGGGCACGCTGTTCCGCCACATGCCGGACAACACCACCGGCGAGGTCATCGAAACCTGCACCGCCATCTGATCCAGACCGGATAGCGCTGCCGAACTCGCTCCGGGCGCCTGGGCCAATGTGTCCAGGCGCCCGGCTTGCGTTCAGCGTCCCAACACGCCCGGGTTCATCAGACCCTTCGGGTCGAGTTGCTGCTTGATCGCATCGAGCATCGCCAACGCCGCCGGATCGCGCCGTTCGCGGTAGGTGTAGAACTTGCCGATCTGAAAGCTCGCCGCGCCGTGCGCGCGCATGGTGTCGGCGATCTTGCGCTTGAGTGCGTGAGTGGCCGCGCGCGCCGGCAGGTTCTCGCCAGGGCAGCCGATCCTGGCGCGGTGATCGGGGTCCACGGTGCGCACATGGAAGGCGTTGTGCGAGTCGGGCCAGTAGATGCACGGCTCGATCAGCGTCGCCTGCGCGCCGACGGTGGTCATCAGGGTCCCGATGAACAGGCCGTGCTCGTCCATTACCGCCTTCTCGGAGGCAAACAAGTCCTGCAGGGCGTTGAACAGCTCGGTGCTGCGCGAGTGCGGCACGATGCCGTGGATCGGCGCCCAGCGCTCGCCGGCTGAGCCGAGCATGGCGTTCTTGGCCGCGAACGGGTTGGCCGCCATCACCTTGGGTACGCTGTTCTCGACCTCCCCGCCGAATGCCTCCACCGCCTTGCGGGCTGCGGCGACGCGCGCGTTGATCTCCCCCTCCGAGTCACCCTCCAGGGTGATGTGCAGGGTGAACAGTTCCGGGTCGAGGAAATCGCGGCCCTTGGTCACCAGCTTCAGGCCCTGCATCAGGCCGCCCTTCTTGATCACGTTGCCGAGGCTTTTGACATCGCTGCTGAGGCTGGCGCGGCGCATGCGGATCTGCGACAGGCTGGGATCGAAGGCGGCGATCTCCGAGGCCAGGCCGGCGCGGGCCAGTGCGCCCATCGCGTCCATCAACTGATCAGCGCGCTCGAACTGCCACGACAGGTAATCGATGTGCGAATGCCTGGGCAGCAGGCGCAGGCTGGCGCGGACCTTGATGCCGAGCAGGCCGCAGTCGCCGAGGAAGACGCCGGTCAGGTCGGGGCCGTGCCAGCGGAAGAACGGCGTCGCATTGCCGGAGGCGGCCGAGCCGGTGCGCAGGATGTCGCCGTTGGCGGTAACCACCTCCAGTCCGAGCACGGAGTCGGCCGATGAGCCGTAGCGGGCAGAGCCGTGGAACACGCTGCCCTGTGACAGCGCGCCGCCGACGGTCGCGTGCGAGCCCGACATGGGGCCGAAGTACGGGGTACGCACGCCCTTGGCCTGCAACGCCTGCTGCAGGGCTTCCCAAGCGACGCCCGCCTCGACCACCACGTAGGCGTCGCGGACGTTGATTTCCACCACCTTGTCGAGGCTGCCGGTGTCGATCAGCACCGTGGGCTGGCGGGTGGCGAGGTAGCCGCCGGTGTAGCTCATGCCACCGCCGCGGGCGATCAGGGCGATGCCGGCAGCCGTCAGCTGGGCCACCGCGGCGGCGAGCTGATCCGCGTCGTTCGGGCGCAGAACGGCCAGCAGCGGCTCGCCCTCGGAGTAGACGTCGGTACCGAAATACTCGAGCTCGGCCGGGTCGGTGATGACGGCGTTGCCCCAGCGGGTCTTCAGGTCGGCGATGACGTGATCGGGGGAGAGCGTGGTGCTCATGCGGAAGTCCTCGGAAGTCGTTGCGCCGTTGCGTGCCCTGCGCCGCGGGCGGCGGGTGGGTCGGGAACGGGTGTCAGGGATGGGTTGGGGATGTTTCGGATTGTTCGCCCAGCAAGGCGGCGGCGCGGCCGAGGTAGTCGTCGGTGCTGGCCGAACTGCCGGCGGCCAGCCGGACACCCAGCGCGCCCAGGCGCGCCGCGAGACCGGGTGAGGCGGCCTCGCGGAACATCGGCTTGCAGCGCTCGCCGAGGCGCAACAGCTCGACCACGTTGTCATTGACCTGGGCCGGTGTCGGAGCGGCGACGCGGCGACGGGCGGCTGCGGAAGGCGTCAACCAGGGCCACATCAGGTGGCGTTCGCGCTCCCACTGCCAGGCCTCGTCGAGGTGGCCGCCGGCGCGCAACAGCTGCGGGTCGGGCAGTTGCACCAGCAGGGTCGCGGTTTCATCGCCCTCCAGCAGCCACGGCCGGTGCAGCACGACCCGCTGCAGGCGCTCGCCCAGTGCCGCAGCCAGCGCTGGCACGTAGCCTGCGGCCGCGCCGTGACTCTCGATGGTGACCGGCAGTTGCCCCGGGACCGACCCCAGCGTCGCGAGGATCGCGCTCACCATGGTTCCGGCGTCCAGGTCAGCATCGATCTCGGACGAGCCGCCGTGTCCCGGGAGGTCCGGCGCGACTACCACTGCCGTGCCGGCCAACGCCAGGTCGGCGGGCCCCAGCGGCCGCTCGCCCGGCGCATGCAGCGCCAGCCGCAGCGAATCGACACCGTCGCGGGACCAGAACGCGATGTCGCCCACCGCGCAGGCGACGATGCCGCGCGACCAGCCGGCGCCGTCAGGACCACCGGAAGGGCCGCGGCCGGCATCGCCACCCGCGCAGTGCGGCGAACGCTCCGCCCCGGCAGTGATCAGTTCGACTGATGCTTCGTCGGCCAGCTTGTCCGCCAGCAACGCGTCCATGCGCGCGTGCATGCCCGCTATGCCGTTCTCCTCGACCACGGCCTTCACGTTCGCGGGCAGTTCGGGCAGGCGCGGCAGGTGGGCCAGCAGCGGATCGCCGCGGCGGAAGACCAGCAGCGACGGCGGGTGCAGGGTCGACAGGAATCCGTGCTCGACGTGGCGGAAGGCGGCGCCATAGCCGGCCCGGTAGGCATCGCCGACCTCCAGCACGTCCATCACCGCCTCATGAGTGCTCTGGGTGGTGTGCGGATCGATCGCCATCGCCGCTTCGGCGCGGTCGTCGTACCACGGGAAGAAGTATTTCTGCTCGCGCATCCGCGACCACAGCCAGCGCAGGTGCGAGCCGTCCCACGCGGGCACGAACGGCGGCAGGTAGCGGTCGCCGTAGATCGCGCTCTCCGCCGGGGTGAAGGCGGCGTAGCCATCCACCACCAGCGCGGTCACCCGCTCCGGACATGCGGCCGCGACCTGGGCGGCGACCAGCCCGCCGGTGTGCATGCCAAACACCGCGAACCGGTCGATGCCCAATGCGTCCAGTACCGCGACGGTGGCCTCCGCCAAGTCGGCAATGGAGGGCTCGGCGATGTCGAGCGGGTCGGAATAGCCAAAACCCGGCGTGTCCGGCGCGATCACGGTGTAGCGGTCGGCGAAGCGCGAAATCATGTCCAGCCACATCCGCGAGTTCTGCGGCGACTGGTGCAGCAGGACCAGCGCCGGCCCCTGCCCGGCATGGCGCAGGTGCACGTGGCGCTGCCCGATGCGGACGAAGCGACGGTGGATACGCACGCTCATTCGGCCAACCTCACCAGTGACTTGCCCAGGTTCCGGCCCGACATCATCGCGATGAAGGCCGTGGGCGCAGACGCGAGGCCGTCGCTGACCGACTCGCGATACTGCACGCTGCCGTCGCGCACCAGTGGCGCGACCTCATTGGTGAATTCGTCGAACCGGTCGAGATGGTCAAACACCACCAGTCCCTGCAACGTGGCACGGGCCGCGATCACCGGGCCCAGGTTCGGGCCTGGCGGGCGCCCGCTCTGGTTGTACTGCGAACTCAGGCCGCACAGCACCACGCGCGCCTGCGGCCGCAGCAGCGACAGCGCCGCTTCCAGCACCGGCCCGCCGACGTTGTCGAAATACACATCGATGCCGTCCGGACACGCCGCGCGCAGGTCCTCGGCGAAGCCCGGGCTGAGGTGGCTGACGCACTCGTCAAAGCCGAAGGCCTCGCGCGCGATCATGCATTTCGCCTCGAGCCCGGCGATGCCGACGGTGCGGCAACCCGCGCGGCGTGCCAGCTGCCCGGCAACGCTGCCGACCGCGCCGGCTGCGGTGGAGACCAGCACGGTCTCGCCCGGTTGCGGGCGGCCGATCGTGTGCATGCCGGCCCATGCGGTCAGGCCGGGAATGCCGAGGACGCCCAGCGCGGTGGAGGGCGGGGCCAGGTCCGGATCGACCCGGCGCAGCACGTCCTGCGACATCACCGCGTAATCGCACCAGCCGGTGTCACCAACCACCCAGTCGCCGACGCCGAGGTGCTCTGCGTTGCTCTCCACGACCCGGCCGACCGCGCCACCCGGCACCACCGCGCCCCGCTCGGGCCGCGGGATTGCGTAGCGCCCGCCCAGCAACGGGCGCAGGCACGGGTCCAGCGACAGCCAGTGGTTGCGCACGACCACCTCGCCGGCTGTGGGCGCCGCCAGCGGACGCCGGTCCATCCCGAAGTCCTGCTCGCGCGGGATCCCGTCGGGGTAGCGCAGCACCTGCACGACCTGCCGGGTCGGGGGTAGGGCCATCCAGCACTCCTGATCGTTCCGGTGATTGTCCGGACATTTACCAAGATACCCGGATTGGCTCCACTCGCCAACGGGTTTGCCGGGATGCACCCTCCATGCCGGATTTCCCGTCGCCGTCCCGGCCCTACTTGTCAGGCCGGCAACGCTTTATACTGCCCCGCGGCCGCTTGATTGCGGATTTTTGTTGGACGGCGATGCGCGACCCATCACGGGGAGCGCCAAAAGGTGGGATCGTGCGCAATTACGACCTTGATTTCCTGAAAAGATTTTCCCTGGTGATCGGCTTCCTGATCGTCCTCAGCCTGGGCCTGGTGCTCGGCGCGCGCATGGTCAGCGACTCGCTGCCCTACGACGAGCCCGACAACGTGGCGCAGCGCGCCCGTGAGCGCATCGCGCCGGTGGGCAGCGTGTACGCGGGCAGCACCGGCGCAGCGGCAGCCGCGGCAGCGGCGTCTGCGGCGGCCGCCTCGGCCTCCGCGCAGGTCGCCTACGGCGGCACGCTGGATGGCTCGGTGATCTTCGATGGCCTGTGCGCGGGTTGCCACGGTTCCGGCGCCGGCGGTGCACCGACCATGGATCAGGCGCACTGGTCGGCACGCATCGCGCAGGGCATGGACACCCTGCACAAGCACGCCATCGAGGGTTACACCGGCAGCGCCGGCCTGATGCCGGCCAAGGGCGGCAATCCGGCCCTGACCGACGAGCAGGTCATCGCCACGGTCGACTGGATGGTCGAGAACCTCAAATAGCGCGCGCCTGCTTGATGGCACGCTGACACAGCCGCCTCCGGGCGGCTTTGTTCTTTCCGGTGCCGCCAGGTCGCAACGCTTATCATGGGCGCATGGACAAGCCCGCATTTCCCAACGACCCGGAGTTCCAGTCCGGCAAACCGGCCGCCGTCACCGTGCAGGGCCCGACCGGCGCACTGGAAGCCATCGTCGAAGGTCCCGAGGCCGACGCCGATCCCCGCCCGGTGGTGATGGTCGTCTGTCACCCGCTCCCCACCGAGGGCGGCACCATGCACAACAAGGTGGTGACGATGACGGCGCGCGCGTTGCGCCAGTCCGGCGCCACGACCGTGCGTTTCAATTTCCGCGGCGTTGGCGCCTCGCAGGGTGCGTTCGACAACGGTGACGGCGAAGCCGACGACCTGCGCGCCGTCATCGCCTGGGTGCGCGAGCAGCGACCCGACCACCAGCTCTGGCTGGGCGGTTTCAGTTTCGGCTCCTACGTCGCCTTCCAGGTCGCCAGCGAGGTCGATGCCGGCCTGTTGCTGATGATCGCGCCGCCCGCCGGGCGCCGCGGTTACCACTTCGACCGCATTGCAGCCTTCGACGGCCCCTGGATCGTGATCCAGGGCGAGACGGACGACGTCGTGGATCCCGAACAGGTGTACGCGTGGGCGAACGGCTTCGTGCAGCCGCCCGAACTCGTCCGCATCCCCGATGCGAGCCACTTCTTCCACCGCAAGCTGATCGACCTGCGCGGCGCGGTGAAGCACGGGATCCGTCCGTACCTGCCTGCGGCGAAGCCTGCCGCCGATGCTTGACCCCGTCGTGACCGCGGACGCCGGCGCCCTGCCCGGCGTGCGCTACCGCGCCGGTGTTGCGCGTGGAGACTGGGATGCCGATCCCGCCCAGTTGCCGGCACTGGCCGAGCTGGACCGCATCCACGCGGCGCTGCTGGAGCCGCCCTCGCGCGGCCTGCTGCAGCGCCTGCGCAAGCAGCCGCCGGCGGCCGTGCCCGGGCTGTACCTGTGGGGCGGCGTCGGCCGCGGCAAGACCTTCCTGGTCGACCTGTTCTACGACGGCCTGCCGATCCAGGCCAAGCACCGCACCCACTTCCACCGCTTCATGCGCGACGTGCACGCACGCCTGCGCGAGCACGCCGGAGAGCGCGATCCGCTGGCCTCCATCGCCCATGCCGCCGGGCGCCGCTGGCGGGTGCTGGTGCTGGACGAGTTCTTCGTCACCGACATTGGCGATGCGATGCTGCTGGGCCGCTTCATGGAGCAGCTGTTCGCCAACGGCGTGGCCCTGGTGACGACCTCCAACACCGCCCCGCAGAACCTGTTCAAGGACGGGTTGCAGCGCGAGAGCTTCCTGCCGGCGATCGCCCAGATCCAGCAGCACTGCCACGTCCTGGAGCTGGTCAGCGACCAGGATTACCGCCTGCGCGCGCTGACCCGCTCGCCGGTGTACCGCGCACCGCTGGATGCCGCGGCCGACGAGTGGCTGGCGACGCGCTGGAAGCAGATCATCGCCGACGCGCCGCGCGAGGACGGTCCGCTGCATATCGAAGGCCGCGACATCCCGGTGCGCGGCATCGCAGACGGCCACGTCTGGTTCGACTTCGATGCGCTGTGCGATGGCCCGCGCGCCACCGGCGACTACATCGAGATCGCGACCCGGTTCCACACCGTGCTGGTCGGCGGTGTCCCGGTGTTCGATGGCAGCAACGATGACCCCGCGCGGCGCTTCGTCAACCTCATCGACGAGCTCTACGACCGCAACGTCAACCTCGTCTGCACCGCCGATGCCGATCCGGTCGGCCTGTACAGCGGCCACCGCCTGGCCGGTCCGTTCGAGCGCACCACCTCTCGCCTGATCGAGATGCGCTCCACCGAATACCTCACCACCCGGCACCGGGGCGGATCGGGGGGATAATCGCGCCATGACCGCCATCGACTCCCTCGCCGCCACCGGCGCCGGCGCCGACCTGCCGCTGGGCCGCAGCGTCGCCTACCCACGCGCCTACGATCCATCGCTGCTGTTCCCGATCGCACGCGCCCTGGGCCGGACTGCGCTGGACGTGCACGCGGACGCGCTGCCCTTCATCGGCAACGACCGCTGGCATGCCTACGAGCTGGGCTGGCTGGACGGCCGCGGCAAGCCGCGCGTGGCCACCGCCACGATCACCGTCCCGGCGACCTCGCCGCAACTGATCGAATCCAAGTCGCTCAAGCTCTACTTGAACTCGTTCAATGCGACCGCGTTCCCCAGCGACGAGGCGGTGCTGACGCGCATGGTCGAGGATCTGTCGCGCGTGGCCGGGAGTCCGGTCGAGGTCGCCTTCGGCCTGACCGCCATGGATGACTCGCAGGACAACGCCATCCTGATCGACACGCTGGACATCGCCATCGACCATTACGGCCCGCCGCAGCCGGCCTTCCTGGCCGCCGATCCCACCCATGTGGTAACCGAGACGCTGACCAGCGAGCTGCTGAAATCCAATTGCCCCGTGACCGGCCAGCCCGACTGGGCGCGCCTGGTGGTCCACTACCACGGCCCCCAGCTGGATCGCGCCGGCCTGCTGCGTTATCTGGTCTCCTTCCGCGAGCACGCCGGGTTCCACGAGCAGTGCGTGGAGCAGGTCTTCTGCGACCTGATGCGCCACGCCTCGCCCACCCGCTTGTCCGTGGAGGCACGCTACACCCGTCGCGGCGGCCTGGACATCAACCCTTGGCGGGCAACGCCGGGGTTCCCCGCGCCGCCGCCCGGACGTGACCTGCGCCAGTAAGGGCAGCCTGCATCTCACAACGCGCGAGCCCATCGCCGTCGCACCGCCCTCACCCACCCGCGATCTGGTTTTAACAACGCCCGTGCCATCGTTCCCCTGCCCCGATGGCAGGAGTCCGATGCAATGAGCCACCCAGACAGGAAAGCCGATTTTTCCGGCGTCACCAGCCGCGTTGACACCACGGCTGACAAGAAGGACACGGCCGACTTTTCCGCCGTCAGTTCACGCGTGGATACCACCGCGCAGAAGACCGGCCAGGCCTCTTCCGAGCTTTACACGGTGAAACCCGGCGACACGCTGTCGCATATCGCCAAGAACTTCTATGGCAAGGCGAGCGCGTGGAACACCATCTACGACGCCAACCGCGACCAGCTGGACAACCCGGACCGGATCCAGCCCGGCCAGGTCCTGCGCGTGCCTGCACGCGATGATCGCTGAAAGCCGCTTCGCCCCACGCACCCAAGGAGATCCACCATGACCGCACCCACCCTGCGTTACGCCGTTGCGACCGCGTTGATGGCCTCGCTGGCACTGGCCGGCTGCAAGAAGGACAAACCCGTCGACACCGCGGCGACCCCGCCGCCGATGAGCACGCCGGCCCCGAGCCAGCCGGCCACGCCGCCGCCGATGAGCAGCGCGGTCTCCATCACCTCGGTGACGCTGGGCAAGGCCGCCGGCGCCGACAAGCGGATCGAATCGGCCACCACCGACTTTGCCAGCACCGATCCGATCGTGGTCTCGGTCGCCACCAACGGCAGCAGCGGCAGCACGACCATCCACACCCGCCTGATGTACCAGGACGGCCAGGTGGCCGGTGAGGAATCGCAGTCGATCGCCACCGATGGCATGGAAACGACCAACTTCACCTTCAACAACGCCAATGGCTGGCCGGCCGGCAACTACACCGCCGAGGTGTCGGTGGACAACGCCGCGCCGCGCACCACGACGTTCACGGTGAAGTAAGCGCTTTCATCCAATGGGCAATCCAACGGGCGCGCCGCAGGGTGCGCCCGTTGTCGTTTGCAGCGCTCGGCGCTGCCGGGCAACCGGTACCATGGGCCATCCCCGCCCCGATCGTTCCCCATGACCGCATCCGCCTACCTGACCGACGACCAGATCGAACGCCTCGCCCATCTGCTCGAGCAGCGCGCGGTGCCGTTCCGCGGCTTCAACCTGGAGGCGCTGGACGGCTATTTCACCGCCCTGGCGGTATCGCCCGCCGAGCTTGCCCTGGAGCAGTGGGAGCCGATGGTCTGGGGCAAGACCCCGCGCTGGGACGATGCCGCCGAACGCGCGGGCGTCGAGGATCTGCTGCTCACCCACCGCAACATGGCACTGGCCCGCGTCCGCCACGGCAACGAGACCCTGCCCGATCACCTGGCGCCGCTGCTGTGGCTGCCCGAAGACCCCGAGCACCCCACCGGAGGCGCGCCCGAATCGCAGGAGGACGAGCTGGATGTCGGCCGCGACTGGGCATTGGGCTTCTTTACCGCCGTGGAGCTGCAGGAAGACGCGTGGGATGCGTGGCTGGACCAGAACGAGTGGATGGAGGAGATCTTCGAGCAGTTGGACCGCCTCGCCAGCGGCGAAGTCATCGGCGAGGACCCGACCCAGCCCGGCACGCCGATCGACTACCCCGAGCGCCTGGGCATCATCGCGATGCTGCCCGACATGCTGGCCGACCTGCACCACCACCGCATCGAGGCGCTGACCCCGCGCGAGCCGATCCGCGCACTCGACACACCCGAGCGCAACGAGCCCTGCCCGTGCGGCAGCGGCAAGAAGTACAAGAAGTGTTGCGGCGCGTAGACCCACGCTTCCGCAGCTGGCAGCGCTAGCACCCGGTTCGCGAAACCGTCTGCCGGGTGCGGGCTCATGCCGGAATCACGTCGTTGTGGCCACACTGATGTCCACGAAACGGCCGACGCGGAATACCCATGAGCCAGCACAAGCAAGCACTTGATCCGGACTTCATCCAGAAGCAGAAGCGGCGGCTGGAGGCGCTGAAGGCCGAGCTGCAGTCCTCGCTCGACTTCCGCCTGGAGGACGAGGTGGAGATGCAGGAAAGCCGCACCAACCAGAGCCACACCAGCGGCAGCGACGCGCAGGACAGCGCCCAGCAGGACAACAATCGCGCCGTGCGCGCCCACGACCGGATGCGCCTGCAGGCGGTGCGCCGCGCGCTGGAGAAGATCGAGGAAGGCACCTACGGCCAGTCCGAGCAGAGCGGCGATCCGATCCCGCGCGCCCGGCTGGAAGCCGCGCCGTCAGCGCTGTACACCGTGGCCGAAGAGGAAGTGCGCGAGCGCGAACAGGACCTGTAGGCGACAATGGTCGGCCCGAAGGCGACGACGAGAGCTCAATGTCCGATACCCCCAAGATCATCTACACCCTCACCGACGAGGCGCCCTTGCTGGCGACGCAGTCGCTGCTGCCGATCGTGCAGGCGTTCACTGGCACCGCCGGCATCGCGGTGGAAACCCGCGACATCTCGCTGGCCGCGCGGATCCTGGCGCAGTTCCCCGACGTGCTGGGCGATGCGGCCGTCAGCGATGACCTGGCCGAGCTGGGCAACCTGGCGACCACGCCGGAAGCCAACATCATCAAGCTGCCCAACATCAGCGCGTCCGAGCCGCAGCTGAAGGCCGCCATCCGCGAGCTGCAGCAGCACGGCTTCAAGCTGCCGGAATACCCCGACGAGCCCGCCACCGCCGCCGAACGCGAGACCCGCAAGCGCTACGACCGCGCCAAGGGCAGCGCCGTCAACCCGGTGCTGCGCGAAGGCAACTCCGACCGCCGTGCGCCGCTGTCGGTGAAGAACTACGTCCGCAAGCACCCGCACCGCATGGGCGCGTGGAGCGCGGACAGCCAGTCGCACGTCGCCCACATGGACGATGGCGACTTCTACGGCAGCGAGCAGTCGGTGCTGATCGACCAGCCCGGCGCGGTGCGCATCGAGCTGGTCGGCGCCGATGGCAAGACCACGGTGCTGAAGGAGAAGACCGCCCTGCTGGCCGGCGAGCTGATCGACGCCTCGGTGATGAGCCGCTCCAAGCTGGCCGATTTCGTCGATGCCCAGATCGAGGACGCCCGCGCGCGCGACGTGCTGTTCTCGCTGCACCTGAAGGCCACGATGATGAAGGTCTCCGACCCGATCATCTTCGGCGTCGTGGTCAGCCGCTTCTACCGTGACGTGCTGGCCGAATACGCCGACGAGCTGCGTGAGGTCGGCTTCGACCCCGACAACGGCATCGGCGACCTCTACGCCAGCATCCAGTCGCTGCCAGCCGAGCGCCAGGCCGCGATCGAGGCCGACATCACCGCGCAGTACGCCACGCGCCCCAGGCTGGCGATGGTGGATTCCGACAAGGGCATCACCAACCTGCACGTGCCCAGCGACGTGATCGTGGATGCCTCGATGCCGGCGATGATCCGCGACTCGGGCAAGATGTGGAATGCCGCCGGCGAGCGTCAGGACGCCAAGGCGCTGATCCCGGACCGCTGCTACGCCGCCGTGTTCCAGACCGCGATCGAGGACTGCAAGGCGCACGGTGCGTTCGACCCGGCGACCATGGGCACGGTGCCCAACGTTGGCCTGATGGCGCAGAAGGCCGAGGAATACGGCAGCCACGACAAGACCTTCCAGATCCCTGCCGCCGGCACGGTGCGCGTGGTGGACGGCAATGGCACGGTGCTGATGGAGCATCCCGTCGAGGCCGGCGATATCTGGCGCATGTGCCAGACCAAGGACGCGCCGATCCGCGACTGGGTCAAGCTGGCCGTCACCCGCGCGCGCCTGAGCAACATGCCGGCGGTCTTCTGGCTGGACCCGCAGCGCGCCCACGACCGCCAGGTGATCGCCAAGGTCGAGGCGTACCTGAAGGATCACGACACCGCTGGCCTGGACATCCGCATCATGGATCCGGTGGCGGCGATGAAGTTCTCGCTGGAGCGCATCCGCAAGGGCGAGGACACCATCTCGGTGACCGGCAACGTGCTGCGCGACTACCTCACCGACCTGTTCCCGATCATGGAGCTGGGCACCAGCGCGAAGATGCTGTCGATCGTCCCGCTGATGGCCGGCGGTGGCCTGTTCGAGACCGGCGCCGGCGGCAGCGCGCCCAAGCACGTGCAGCAGTTCAGCAAGGAAAACCACCTGCGCTGGGATTCGCTGGGTGAGTTCCTCGCCCTGGCCGCGTCCCTGGAACACCTGGCGCAGCGCTACGACAATCCGCAGGCGCGTGTTCTGGCCAGGACCCTGGACGAAGCCACCGGCACCTTCCTGGACAACAACCGCTCACCCTCGCGCAAGGTCGGCGAGCTCGACAATCGCGGCAGCCACTTCTACCTCGCGCTGTACTGGGCGCAGGCGCTGGCCGCGCAGGATGAGGACGCCGCGCTGAAGGCGACGTTCACACCGGTTGCCGAGGCGCTGACCCGTGACGAGGCGGCGATCGTCGAGGAGCTCAATCCCGCCCAGGGCAAGCCGGTCGACATGGGTGGCTACTACCAGCCCGACCTTGCGCTGCTGGGCAAGGAGATGCGACCCAGCCGCCTGTTCAACGCGGCTTTGGCGAGCCTGTCGGCCGCCTGAGCGTGTCGTCGTCCACCCGGGCCGCACCTGGTTTGCCCGAGGCTGCGGTCTGTCCTCCCCTTTTTGCGGAGTCCACCATGAAGCAACGTACCTCCCTTGGCTTGCTCGGCTGCGCGCTTGCGCCCTTAATTCTGCTGGCGTGCAGCGGCGAGCCCACTGCTCGCGATGTGGCAGGCGCCGATGTTGGCGGCACCGATGCGACGCGCGCCGACTCCGCCGCCGAGAGCGAGTCACGCTCGACCGCCAACGACCAGGCCAGGCTGCGCGCGGTCGTGTCGGGCGATTGGCGCAGTGCCGCGGACGTCGCCCGCGACGCCCATCGCCACCCACTGGAGACCCTGCAGTTCTTCGGAGTGCAGCCCGACCAGACGGTGATCGAAATCACGCCGGGAGCCGGCTGGTACGCGCAGATCCTCGCGCCCTACCTGCACGAGGACGGCAACTACGTGGCCGCGGTGGTTGATCCGGCCAAAGTCGCCGAGGGTTCGGGCCGCGATTACCAGCAGCGCACCAAGGACCAGCTGGAGGCGACCTTCGCCGCCGCGCCGGCCCAGTTCGACCGCGCCAACATGCTCGCCTACGATCCTGCCGCACCGGTATTCGGCAGCCCCGGCACCGCCGATGTCGTGCTGACCTTCCGCAACGTGCACAACTGGCGCAAGTCCGGGCAGGCACCGGGCATGTTCAAGGCTTTCCACGACGTGCTCAAACCCGGCGGCACGCTGGGCGTGGTCGAGCATCGTTCCGCCGCGGACGTGCCCGATGACGACGCGACCGGCTACGTCGGCCAGGCCCAGGTGATCGCGATGGCCGAGGCCGCCGGTTTCACGCTCGAGCAGGCCAGCGAGATCAACGCCAACCCGCGCGACACGCGCGACCACCCCAACGGCGTGTGGACGCTGCCACCGGGCAACAACGTCAGCGAAGGTGACGACCCGGCCAAATACCAGGCCATCGGCGAAAGCGACCGCATGACCCTGCGCTTCCGCAAGGGCAGCTGAGCCGTCCTTGCTGATCGCGTTCAACAAACCGTTCCAGGTGCTGTGCCAGTTCACCGACAGCACCGGGGACGGGCCGGCGCGGGCGACGCTGGCGGGGTTCGGACTGCCGGCTGAGGTCTACCCCGCCGGGCGCCTGGACTACGACAGCGAAGGCTTGCTGCTGCTGACCGACGACGGGCGCCTCGCCCATCGCCTCACCGATCCACGCCACAAGGCGCCCAAGACCTACTGGGTGCAGGTGGAGGGCGTGCCCGCCGAGGAGCAGCTGGCCGCCCTGCGCTCAGGCGTGGTGCTGAAGGACGGCCTGACCCTGCCCGCGCAGGCGAGGAGCATTCCTCCCCCGTCGCTGTGGCCGCGGCATCCGCCGGTGCGCTTCCGCAAAACCGTCGCCGACGCCTGGCTGGAACTGCAGATTCGCGAAGGGCGCAATCGCCAGGTCCGGCGCATGACCGCTGCCGTCGGACTGCCCACGCTGCGCCTGATCCGGGTGGCGATCGGACCGCATCGATTGGGCCCACTTGCGCCCGGACAGTGGCATGATCTGCAGACGGACGCGCGTCACACCTGAACTGTTAAGGCGGCAGGCATGCCGCATTCAGCTTTTCGTGGTTTGCTGTCGCTCCCAGACAGGACATGCCCCGGGGTGGGCATCGCATCAGGACAGCGGAATGACTCCTATCCAGACCAGCCTAGGCAGCATCCTGGTCGTTGATGACCAGTCGGCAAACCGTCGCGTGGTGAGCACGCTGCTCAGCCGGGAGGGCTATGCCGTGGTCTCGGCCGGCTCCGGCGAGGAGGCGCTCGCCAGCTACGACGCGTGCCAGCCGGACCTGATCCTGCTCGACATGATGATGCCGGGCATGGACGGCTTCGAGGTGATGGCTGCGCTGAAGGAGCGCGGCCTCGGCGTGCCGGTGGTGTTCGTCACCGCGGCCCACGACCGCGACCTGCTGCTGCGCGCCTTTGACGCCGGGGTCGTGGACTACGTCACCAAGCCCTTCCTGCCGGAGGAGCTGATCGCGCGGGTGAACGCCCACGTGGGCCTGAAGCTCACCCGTGACCGCCTGGAGCGCGTCGCCAGCGAGCGCCAGGAACTGGTCAACCTGGTCGCCCACGACCTTAAGAATCCGCTGTCCAGCGTGCTGTTCGCCAGCGACATCCTGCGCACCAATGCCGTGCGCGCGGAGCGGATCCCGCGCTATCTGGACATGATCTACGAAAGCGCGAACGACGCGATCGGCTATATCCGCCATTACCTCGAGACCCAGGCCGGTGCGTCGCGAAACGAATGCGAAGGCGCGGCCTGCGCGGACCTGTCGGAGACGCTGCGGTGGCTGGCCAATCGATACGAGTTCCAGCTGGACGCGCAGGGCATCGAGCTGACCGTCACCACGCCGCCGCCCGGCACCAAGGTCGCGATCGACGATCGGGTGTTGCGGCAAGTCGCCGAGAACCTTGTCAGCAATGCCATGAAGTACGCGCCCAACGGCGAGCTACTGCTGTCCGGACGTCCGGGCGCACCGGGTTACTGGCAACTGGTGGCAGCCGACCGGGGACCCGGCATTCCCGCCCATCAGCAGCGCGAACTGTTCAAGCCGTTCAGCCGGCTCGGTGCGGCCGAAGTGGACGGTGTATCCAGCGGTCTGGGACTGTCGCTGGCCAAGCAGATCATCGCCAACGCCGGCGGGCAGCTCTGGTACGAGGACCGCGAAGGCGGCGGTTCGGTGTTCGTGATCGAGCTGCCCGCGGCGGCCGCGACGCCCACGCCCGCCCTGGCCTGATCAGCCGGGACGGGCGCGGAGGTCAAGCCGCCTGCGCAGCACCCCGCCGCTGCCTCAAACGATGTCGGGGATGATCCGGGAGCTGTCGTCGCGGTCCTCGTTGTGGGTCTCCGTGACCGGCTCATCGCCCACCGCGGTGACATCCACGCGCCGCGAGCGGCCTTCGATCAGGCCGCGCTCGGCCTTCTGCGCGCGGCGGTGTGCGGCGTACCAGAGCAGGCCGGCGCCAGCCAGGGCGGCCACAGCGATGGTCGGGTTGCGACGCACGAACACGGTGGCGGTGCGGCCGGCGGTCTTCATCGCGCCCAGCGCCACACCCGCCTCGAGCAGCCCGCCCGCGCGGGAGGGCAGCGCGCGGCGGACGCGGTCACCGACGTTGGAGGGCATCGCGTCACGGATGCGCGCGCCCACGTCGGACGGCATCGCGTGGCGGATGCGGTCGCCGACATCGTTGGCCAGGTTCATTGCGCGGTCGGGAAGTCGGTCGAATCTGCTCATCGTGAATGCCTGGAAGTCGGGGGAGCCCAAGTGTCGGCAGTCCGCCGTCGAAACTGCGTGATCCGCGCGTGCCGTCGCGTCTGACGGTTCAGGTTCCGCGCGGTTTGGCGCGATGCGTGGCGGTGGCGCTCCACGGGTCTTCCGGCCACGGATGGCGCGGGTAACGCCCCTTCATCTCCTTGCGGACCTCTGGGTACGTGCGCTCCCAGAATCCGCGCAGGTCGCCGGTGACCTGCAGTGGCCGGCCACCCGGCGAGAGCAGGTGCAGGGTCAGCGGCACGCGGCCGTTGGCGATGGCCGGGGTGTCGGCGAGTCCGAACAACTCCTGCAGCTTGACCGCGAGGACCGGCGGCACCGGCTCGCCCGCGGCGTCGTCGAAGGCGTAGTGGATGGGCCGTTGCAGGCCGGACGGCACCGCGATGCGCGCCGGTGCCACCTCGTCGATGCGGCTGCGCTGCGGCCAGGACACGAGACTCCGGAGCGCGTTGGCAAGCTCGTCTTCGCTGAGGGCGTCCAGCCGGCTCTTGCCTGCCAGGGCCGGCAGCAACCAGGTGTCGATGCCGGCCAGCAGCGCCTCATCGCTCAGGTCGGGAAGCTCCAGCTCCGGGCACCACACGCGCAGGCAGCGCACCCGCGCGCGCCACTGGCGGAGCGCTTCGTTCCACGGCAGCGCGGCGAGTCCGAGTTGGCGCACCGCGTCGGCCAGCGCAGCCGCGTACTGCGAGCGGTCCGGGTTCGCTAGTGGCCGACTGTCGAGCACGATGCGATCAAAGCGACGCTCGCGCACCGCGCTGATCCGGCGCGCCGCGTCGTCCCAGAACACCCGCTCGGTTTCCTCGAAATGCGTCGCCCAGTCACGCTCCAGACGCTGCGGGTCCAGCGGTACGCCGCGCAGCACCCGCGCATCGCGGCCCTCATCGCGCAGCTCGGCGATCACCAGCCAGGGCTCGCCGAACAACACGCTGTCGTCCATCAGCCGCGCGCTGCGCCCGTTGGCCAGCTGGTAACGCCACGGATCGGTCGGATGCTGGTGGGCGATGCGGTCCGGCCACGCGTGGGCCAGGAGGTCGCCGAGCAGATGCGCGGGAACGTCCGCTGGCGAATTGGTGTCGCAACGCATACGGCGGCGCCATTGCCGGGCGACCTGGTCGATGGCGGCCAGCGCGCTGCGCGAGGCATCGCCGCCGAGCCGATTGCGGCGGAACGCCGACAGCGCCTGCCAGCGGTCCGCCAGTGCGTCGCTGCGCGAGCGCAGCGGATCGCGCGATTCCAGCAGCGCGGCGAGGTCGCAGGCGAGCGCGCGCTCGCTGTCATCTGCGGCGGCCAGCAGCATCGCCGCAATGCGCGGATGGGTGCCCAACTGGAGCATCCGGCGTCCGCGATCGGTGATCGTGGCCGCTTCGAGGGCACCCAGCGCATGCAGCAGCTCCCGAGCCGCCGCCAATGCGCCCGCCGGAGGTGGATGGGGGAAGCGCAGGTCCGGATCGCCCCACGCCGCCAGTTCCAGTGCCAGCCCGGCCAGCTCGACCTGGCCGATCTCGGCGCGGCGCTGCGGCTCGAGGCGCTGCGACTGCGGCCACAGCCGATAGGCCCAGCCGGACGCCACCCGTCCCGCCCGGCCCGCGCGCTGGTCGGCGGACGCCTGGGACACCAGGACCACGTCCAGGCGCGGGAAGCCGCTGTTGGGATCGAACCGGGGCTCGCGGGCCAGGCCGGAATCGATGACGACACGCACCCCGGGCAGGGTCACGCTGGACTCGGCGACGTTGGTGGCCAGTACCACCCGCCGCCGCGCGCCCGCATCGGGTTGCAACACGCGCGCCTGCTCCTCCACCGGCAACTCGCCGTGCAGCGCGAGCACGTCGACGCCGGAATCGCCAATTTGTCCGTCCAGCAGCTGGCGCACCCGCGCGATTTCGCGCTGGCCGGGCAGGAACACCAGCAGATCGCCGGGATGCGCTGCCAGCGCATGGGCGACCGCGCGGGCGACTTGGTGCTCCAGGCGCTCCTCGCGGCGAGCGGGAAAGTGGCCGATTTCCACCGGAAAGCTGCGCCCAGCACTGGAGAGCCGCGGAGCGTCGAGGAATCCCGCCAGCCGCTCGCCGTCCAGCGTGGCCGACATCACCACGATGCGCAGGTCCTCGCGCAATGCCGATTGGACATCCAGCACCAGCGCCAGGCCGAGGTCGGCCGCCAGGTGGCGTTCGTGGAACTCATCGAAGATCACCGCGCCCACGCCCTCCAGGCCCGGATCGTCCTGGACCATGCGGGTCAGGATGCCCTCGGTGACGACCTCGATCCGGGTGTCCGCGGAGACCTGGTTGTCGAAGCGGATCCGGTAGCCGACTGTGGCGCCGACGGCCTCGCCGCGTTGCGCGGCCATGAACCGTGCCGCGGCGCGCGCGGCGACCCGGCGCGGTTCCAACATGATGATCCGTCGTCCCTGCAGCCACGGCTCGTCCAGCAGCGCCGGCGGCACCCGGGTGGTCTTGCCGGCGCCGGGGGGCGCTTCCAGCACGAGGCGCGTGTGCGCAGACAGGCTCTGGCGGATCTGCGGCAGCAGCTCGTCGATGGGGAATTCGGGGGGACTCATGTGGGGACTAGGATATGGGGGGCGGGCGCGGAGCGCTTGGAGGTGAAACGCGGTGTATGGAGTGCGGAGGGCGCCTGTCGGGAGGGGCGCGGCCTGCAGGCCTTTCAGGCGAATGTCCCCCGGCCTCCGCCTGCGGCGGAGGCCTCCTCCTTTATTTCGCCCGCAAGGCCTGCAGGCCGCGCCGGTCCTGTCGGCTCGTGCGCGGACAAGCTAGCAGTCGAGTTTGCCGCCGGTGACGCCGCCCCACTGTAGTGAAGCGGGGAATGTCCTTGGGTGGGAAATAAAGGAGGAGGCGCCGGCTCAACCGGTGCCGGAGGGCATTCACAACCAAGGACATTCGCCCCACGCGGCCCCAGCCACCTAGACTGTTGCAATGAATCTGATCGATATCGGCGCCAACCTCACCCACGACTCCTTCGACCACGACCGCGGTGCGGTGATGCAGCGCGCCCGCGACGCCGGGGTGGTGCAGATGGTGGTCACCGGTGCGAGCCGGGAGCACTCGCCGCAGGCGCTGGCCCTGGCACGCGCGCATCCCGGCGAGCTGTTCGCCACCGCGGGCGTGCATCCGCACCATGCGAGCGAGTACACCGCCGAGTGCGATGCCGAGATGCGCGCCCTGCAGCAGCACCCCGAAGTGGTCGCGGTGGGCGAATGCGGGCTGGACTACTTCCGCGACTTCTCGCCGCGCCCGGCCCAGCGCCGCGCATTCGAGATGCAGTTGCAGATTGCCGCCGATTTCGCGGTCGATGGCGTGGGCAAGCCGCTGTTCCTGCACCAGCGCGACGCGCATGCGGACTTCATGGGCGTGATGGGCGAGTTCGATGGGCGTCTGGGCCCGGTGGTTGTGCACTGCTTCACCGGCAGCCGTGAGGAACTGTTCGACTACCTGGACCGCGACTGGCACGTGGGCATCACCGGCTGGCTGTGCGACGAGCGCCGCGGCCTGCACCTGCGCGAACTGGTCAAGAACATCCCCGCCAACCGGCTGATGATCGAGACCGACTCGCCCTACCTGCTGCCGCGCACGGTCAAGCCGGCGCCGAGCCACCGCCGCAACGAGCCGATGTACCTGGCCCACATCGTCGAAGAGCTGGCCCGCGACCGCGGCGAGGACGTGGCGGTTACCGCCGCCAACTCCACCCGCACCGCGCGGGAGTTTTTCCGCCTGCCCGCCCCCGCCGAAAGTACGCTCGCCGACGCTGCCGGCTGAGCCGAACCCTCAGCTGCGCAGCCCGATCCCGCGCTTGAGCAGCCACAGGCTGAGCGTGGTCAGCACCACCACGAACGCCAGCATCAGCGCGTAGGCGATCCACAGCGGCACGTCGCTGACACCCAGCAGGCCGTAGCGGAACGCGTTGACCATGTAGAAGATCGGGTTGGCGTGGGTCGCCGTCTCCGCCCAGCCGGGCAGCAGCTTGACCGAATAGAACACGCCGCCCAGGTAGGTCAGCGGGGTCAGGATGAAGGTCGGCACGATCGCGACGTCATCGAACTTGGTCGCGAACATCGCGTTGACGAATCCGGCCAGCGCAAAGATCGTCGAGCCCAGCAACACCGTGGTCAGCGTCACCAGCGGATGCGGAATCCTGACATCGGTGAACAGTGTCGCGATCAGCAGCACGATCGCGCCCACCGCCATGCCGCGCACCACCGCACCGCTGACGTAGCCGGCCAGGATCACCCAGTCGGGCATCGGGCTTACCAGCAGTTCCTCGACGAAACGGCTGAACTTGGCGCCGAAGAAGCTCGAGGCGATGTTGCCGTAGCTGTTCTGGATCACGCTCATCATCACCAGCCCGGGGACGATGAAATCCATGTAGCCGATGCCGTCCATGGTCCCGATCCGCGAGCCGATCAGGCCGCCGAAGATCAGGAAGTACAGGGTCATGGTGATCGCCGGCGGGACCAGGGTCTGCGCCCAGATGCGCAGGATGCGGTGGATCTCGCGGCGCGACACCGTCCACAGCGCGACCAGGTTGGGGTGGCTCATGCGGACTGCTCCGGACGTGCGGTCATGCGCACGAACAGTTCTTCCAGGCGGTTGCTCTTGGTGCGCATCGATCGCACCTTGATGCCGGCCGCGTCCAGGGCGACGAAGATGTGGTTGAGGTCCATCGCGCGCGGCATGTCGATGTCCAGCGTGTGCGGATCGCGCGCGCGCAGGGTCGCGCCCTCGATCACCGGCAGGCTCCGCGGCAGCGCGCCGTCGGTGTCCAGCACGAAGCCCTGCACGTCCAGCTCGGCCAGCAGCGAGCGCATCGGGCCACTGGCGATGATGCTGCCGTGGTCGATGATCGCCAGGTTGCGGCACAGGTTCTCCGCCTCCTCCAGGTAATGCGTGGTCAGGATGATGGTCGTGCCCGAGGCGTTGATCTCCTGCAGCGAGTCCCACATGCCGCGGCGGATCTCGATGTCGACCCCGGCGGTGGGCTCGTCCAGGATCAGCAGGCGCGGCCGGGTCATCATCGCGCGGGCGATCATCAGGCGGCGCTTCATGCCGCCCGAGAGGGTACGGCTGGTCATCTGCGCCTTGCCCCACAGGTGCGCGCGCTTGAGCTCGACCTCCGCGCGCTCCAGCGCGACCTTGCGCGGCACGCCATAGAAGCCGGCGTAGTTGACCAGGATGTCGAGCGGTTTCTCGAACAGGTTGAAGTTGAGCTCCTGCGGCACCAGCCCGATCAGGCGCATCGCCTCGCTGCGCCGGCGGGTGATGTCGGTACCGAAGACCTGCACCGAGCCGGAGGTCAGGTTGACCAGCGAGGACACGATGCCGATCAGGGTGCTCTTGCCGGCGCCGTTGGGGCCGAGCAGAGCGAAGAAGTCGCCTTCGGCCACATCCAGCGACACGCCCTTGAGCGCCTCCACGCCGTTGCCGTAGGTCTTGCGCAGGTCGGTGACGCACAGCGCGGGAACACCGGTCGATCGCATCGGACCGGGCATTGCGGGGCCGGCGCCGGCGGCCGCGGAGTTCAGGATTGCAGGGTCCGGATGGGAACCCACCGGGTGTTGGGACATCTGGCTGGGGCCCTTGTTGCTGGTGCCGACGCGCGGGAAGCCGCATGGCGATGCCGGTAGTATAGGCGCCTTGGTGGCCGCGCCCCGGCCACGGAGTGTTCCGCCGGCAGCGCGCCCCGGTGGGCCGTCCACCGTCCAGACAAGGTCCGATGCCCTGTGGCAGTCCAGCAGTTTTCCCTGAATCTCGTCTCCCGCCGCATGGTTGCTCCGCAGGTGGGTCATTACGTCTTCGCCCGCGATGACGGGCAACCGTTGCCGTTCATCCCCGGCCAGTTCATCCAGGTGCACTTCGCCTACGCCGACGGCACCGCGACCCGCCGCAGCTATTCCCTGGCGACCATTCCCGACCCGGTCAAGGGCCCGGACGACCTCGTCGAGATCGCGGTCAGCTACGTGCCCGGCGGCGCCGCCACGGCGTTGTTCGAAGGCCTGGAGATCGGCGATTCGATCAACGCCACCGGTCCGTTCGGCCGCTTCTGTCTGATGCCCAACGACAACAACCAGCGCTACCTGCTGATCGGCACCGGCACCGGCATCACGCCGTACCGGGCGATGCTGCCGCTGCTGGAGAAGGCCATCGCCGAGCGCAATGTGCAGGTCGTGCTGCTGTTTGGGGCGCGAAATCCGGCCGAGCTGCTCTACGGCGACGAGTTCCGCGAGTTCGCGAATCGCCATCCGGACAACTTCCGCTTCCTGCCGTGTTTCTCGCGCGAGCTGCCGGCCCCGGATTCGCCGCATGCGCATCCGGACGTGCGCCACGGCTACGTGCAGCAGTTCCTGCCCGAGCTCAGTCCGGATCCGGAGACCGACATCGCCTACCTGTGCGGCAATCCCGACATGGTCGATACCTGCGCCGAAGCGCTGCGCGAAACCGGCCTGCTGCCGCGCCAGATCCGCCGCGAGAAGTACGTCTCCTCCAAGTAGGCCGTCTGGCCTGTTGCACGGCACCGCGCTGCCTCGAAAGCCGCAGCGGCTGGCACGCCCGCGGTGCGCCTGCGCTCGAAGGCCATCGATCACGATGCCGCCGCGGGGTGTCACGTTTTTCGCCTGTTGCGCGTCTATCATCCTGACCGGGGTGTACACACGGACGGGGCAGGCCGGCGCCAGGGAGCAGCCGGGACACAGCGCCGAGACCAGCGCCGAGTTCCAGCGCCGAGACCCAGCGCCGCGTTCAACCAACGCTTCCATCAGCAGGGGAATTGCATGCGATACACAGCGTCATTGATTGCCGCAGCGGTGCTGGCGGCCGCGTTGGCCGGGTGTCAGCCGGCAGACGGGCCGGCGTCGCCGTCCCGTGCCGGCGAGCCGCTCGCGGGCACTCATCCGTTCGGCAGCATCGACTTTGCGCCCTGCTCGCTGACCAGCGCCGAGGGCGGGACGGCGACCGAGGCCCACTGCGGCCAGCTGGAGGTCGCCGAGGATCCGGCGCACCCGGACGGGCGCCGGATCTCGCTCAACATCGCCTGGCTGCAGCCGTCCAACGCCGGCGCGCCCGATCCGGTGTTCTTCCTTGCCGGCGGCCCGGGACAGGCCGCGACCGGGCACGCCGCCGCGGTGAAGCGGATGCTGTCCGCCGTCGGCAAGCAGCGCGACATCATCCTGGTCGACCAGCGCGGCACCGGCCGCTCGCATCCACTCGACTGCCGTGGTCCGGACGGGGCGCCGCTGCCGCTGGACGTGATGGCCGAGCAAAGCCAGGCCGACACCCTGGCGTACACGCGCCAGTGCCTGCAGGGGCTGGAAGGCCGCGCCGATCCGCGCTTCTACACCACCACCGATGCGGTGCGCGACCTGGACGCAGTGCGTGCCGCGCTGGGAGTGGAAAAGATCAACCTGGTCGGTGTGTCCTACGGCACCCGCGTCGCGCAGCAGTACGCGGCGAGGTACCCGGCGCACACCCGCAGCGTGGTGCTCGACGGCGTCGCTCCCAACGAGCTGGTCGTGGGCGGCGAGTTCGCCACCACCGTGGAGGATGCACTGGGCCTGCAGTCGGCGCAGTGCCGCCAGATCGAGGCCTGCGCCAAGCGCTACCCCGTCGACATGCGCGAGCAGCTGCGCACGGTGATGCAGACCCTGCGCCAGTCCCCGGTGGAGGTCGACTACCGCGACTCGCGGACCAACCAGACCCGGCACGGCACCATCACCGCCGACGCGGTGGGCAGCCTGGCGTTCATGTTTTCCTACCTCCCGCAGACGGCCTCCCTGCTGCCCTTGACCATCGACGAGGCGGCGCACGGGCGCTACGCACCGCTGATGTCGCTGGTGCAGATGAGCAGCGACCAGATGCAGGGCCAGATCAATCGCGGAATGAACTGGTCGGTCGTGTGCGCCGAGGATGCCGGTCGCTACGTGCCGGCCCCGGGGGCGGCGGATACCATCATGGGGAGCGGGCTTTCCGAAGCGTTTTTCGCGCCGTGTGCGCAGTGGCCCAGGGGCGAGGTGCCGGCGGACTTCCACCGGCCTTTCACGTCGGAGGTTCCGGTGCTGCTGCTGTCGGGCGAGTTCGACCCGGTGACCCCGCCCCGCTACGGCGAGCAGGTTGCCGCCCACCTGCCCAACGCACGCCATCTGGTGCTCAAGGGCCAGGGCCACAACGTGGCCTTCGTGGGCTGCATGCCCAAGCTGCTGGGCCAGTTCGTGGAAACCGCCGATGCCAAGGCGCTGGACGCCACCTGCCTGGACAACCTCAGCTACGTGCCGCCGTTCGTGAACTTCAACGGGTGGTCGCCATGACCGGCGCTGCCGCGCCCCGCCGCGCCGGCACCATCGCGCCTGCCCGCCCTTTGACCGCACGGAGCCACCGATGATCACCGCCGAGAACCTGCACAAAGGCTTCAAGACCAAGTCCGGCACCGTCAAGGCGGTCGACGGCGTGGACTTCACCGCGCTGGACGGCCAGATCACCGGCCTGCTGGGGCCCAACGGGGCCGGCAAGACCACCACCTTGCGCATGCTTTACACGCTGATGAAGCCCGACGCCGGCGCAATCACGGTCGACGGCATCGATGCGGCGGCCGACCCGGCCGCGGTGCGCCAGGTGCTGGGCGTGCTGCCGGACGCGCGCGGCGTGTACAAGCGCCTGACCGCCCGCGAGAACATCGCCTACTTCGGCCAGCTGCATGGCCTCAGTGCAGCCACCATCGCCGAGCGCACCCGCGCGCTCTCGGCCGCGCTGGACATGGAGGAGATCCTCGACCGCCAGACCGACGGCTTCAGCCAGGGCCAGCGCACCAAGACGGCAATCGCCCGCGCGCTGGTGCACGACCCGCGCAACGTCATCCTCGACGAGCCCACCAACGGCCTGGACGTGATGACCACGCGCGCGATGCGCGGCTTTCTCAGGCACCTGCGCGACGAGGGCCGCTGCGTGATCTTCTCCAGCCACATCATGCAGGAGGTCGCCGCGCTGTGTGACCGGATCGTCATCATCGCCAAGGGCAAGGTCGTCGCCGCCGGCAGCGCGGACGAGCTGCGCGAGCAGTTCCACGAGGCCAACCTGGAGGACGCCTTCGTCAAGGCGATCGGCAGCGAAGAGGGCCTGCACGCATGAGCGCAACAGCGAAAACGCGCGGCGTCGGTGCCTTTGCCGCCATGTGGACGGTGATGCGCAAGGAACTGCGCGACTTCTCCCGCGACCGCCGCACCCTGCTGCTGACCCTGCTGCTGGGACCGCTGCTGTATCCGGTGCTGCTGCTGGGCATGGGCTCGCTGGCCGAGAACCGGGCCAAGACCCAGCTCGACAAGCAATTGGAGGTGCCGGTGACCGGTGCCGAGCGCGCCCCCAACCTGGTCGCCTTCCTGGCCACCGTGGGCATCAAGGCGATCGATCCGCCGGCCGACCTGTATGCCGGCGTCCGTTCGCAGGACATCGATGTCGCCCTGGAGATCGACGAGCACTTCGGCGCCGACTGGGAAGCCGGTCGCCCGGCGCGGGTCGATCTGGTGATGGACAGCACCCGTCGCAACGCCGAGATCCCGGTGCAGCGGCTGCAGCAGGCGCTTGCCGGTTATGGCAGCCAGGTCGGCGCGCTGCGCCTGTACGCACGCGGCATCGACGCCTCGATAATGAGTCCGGTGGCCTTGGGCACCCGCGACCTGGCAACTCCGGAGGCCAAGCGCGGCCTGATGATGTCGCTGCTGCTGCCCTATCTGCTCATCGTGATGTCCTTCCTCGGCGGCGCGTATCTGATCATGGACGCGACCGCAGGTGAGCGGGAACGGCAGTCGCTGGAACCGCTGCTGGCCACCCCGGCTCCGCGCGGGGCGATCGTCAGCGGCAAGATCGCCGCCGCCTGCGCGGTCGGCCTGGTCTCGCTGGTGCTGATCCTGCTGGCGTTCAAGCTCAGCGCGCAGTTCGCCGGCACCATGGCGCAGATGCTCGACGTGCGCTTCGCGGCGATCGCCAAACTGCTGCTGATCCTGCTGCCGATGCTGTTCCTGGGCACCACGCTGCTGACCTTCCTGGCGGCCAGCGCGAAAAGCATGAAGGAAGCCCAGAGTCACATGACCTGGCTGATGCTGCTGCCGATGCTGCCGATCCTGGTACTGGCGGTGAACCCGATGAAGTCCGAGCTGTGGCAGTACGCGGTGCCGTTCCTGGCCCAGAACCAGATGATCCTGAAGGTGATCCGCGGCGAAGCCATAGGCATGGATGCCTGGGCGGTCTACCTGGCCGCGGGCGTCGGCCTGGCGGCGATCCTGTGGGCCGCGGCGGTGCACCGTTACGGGCAGGAGCGGCTGGCCATTTCCGGCTGAGCCCGCGCCGGCTTGCCAGCTGCGTGAAACAAAAACCCGGCCAAGGCCGGGTTTTCTGTTGGGCATTTCCTCGCGTCGCGTGCCGGCGATCAGCCGCCGGGAGTGAACGCGATGGTACGGCGCGTGGTGACCGGCTCGGAGATCGGCTGGAAGCGCCAGCGCTGCACCGCGTCCATCGCCGCGCGGTCAAACACCCGCCGCGGTTCGGCGTTCACCACGCGCGCACTGGTCACCGAACCGTCGGTGCCGACGGTGAATTCCACCTGGACCTCACCAGAGGTGCCCGCGCGCAATGCATCCGCCGGGAAATTGGGCGCCGGCGTCGACAGCGGACGCAAGTCGGCCGCGGTCGGCCGGGTCGGGCGCGGCGGCGGCGCGGGTTCGGCCGGCTTGGCCGCCTCCGCGGCACGCCGCTCCCGGGCCCGCTGCTCTTGCGCGGCCGCCTCCGCGGCGGCGGCCTCGGCGGCTTTGTCGGCCGCCTGCTTTTCCTGCAGGGCCTTGGCCGCCTGCTCCTGCTGCTGCTTCTGGTCGATCAGGCGCTGGCGCTCCAGCTCGGCCTGTCGAGTGACCTGCTGTTCGGCGGTGACCTGCTCCTGCACCGCGCGATCCGCCACTGCCTGCTTGCGCGAGGCGATGCTCGAATTCAGGCGTGCCAGGGCGGGATGCTGCGGCTCGGCGCGCTCCAGCAAAGCGGTCAGGCGCTCGGCTTCGGCGAAATCTTCGCGGCCGATGCTCTGCTCGATCGCGATCACGGTCATCGGCAGCAGGTCGGTCAGCGCACTCGAGACACCGGCGTCACCCGCGTTCTTCTCGCGCAGGGCCAGGTAGTACTCGACCGCATTGTTGCCGGCCGGGGCGTACAGCCGGTTGTCGCCGTAGGCCTTGCGGGCCGCTTCGCGCAGGTCTTCGGCGGACATCGCCTGCACGGAGTCGGCGACCACCGTCTCAGGCGTGGCCGCCGGCGCGGCGGCTTGCGGGCTGTCCGCCGCGGCCGTGTCGGCCGTCGTTGCGGGTTCGTCCTTGCCGCAGGCGCCCAGCGCCAGGCCCATGGCCAGCACCAGCGACAGGCGGGAAAGGTTCAGCAGCCGGCGTGTCTGCCGGGCATGTGGTGTCACAGAATTCATTGGCAAAGCTCCCCTGAAGTACGGCCTGATGGTCGCACGCGCACAAGGAAGCGAGACAGCGCCGGTTTTGTCAAGTTTCACGTGCGCAACCGCGCGCCGACGGAACTTGCTGAATGCGGCAGCCGCGGACCGTCCGGTTCCTGCCGACCAGTTATTTGCCGATGCAGAAACTCGAGAAGATGTGCCCGAGCAGGTCATCGGCGCGGACCCGCCCGGTGATCTCGCCGAGCGCGTCATGGCTGCCACGCAGGGCTTCGGCAGCCAGCTCCAGCGAACCGTCGGCCAATTGCGCCTGCGCGTCGGCCAGATCGGCTGCCGCGCGCCGCAGGGCATCCACATGGCGGGTGCGCGCGGTGAAGGCGCCATCACCGCCCTCCACCGCCCCGTCCAGCGCGATCGCACGCAGTCGGGCGTGGAACGTGTCCATCCCATCGCCGGTGTGCACCGACACCAGCAGCGGCGCGTCGGCACCGTCTTCGCGCGGTCGTTGAAGCGGCTGTCCGGGCGGCATCAGGTCGGCCTTGTTGTAGACCCACAGGCGACGTGGGACGTCGGCCACCGCGCTGGCGACCGACGCCGCGCCTGCCAGCGGGTCGCGCGCGTCCAGCAGGACGATCGCGAGATCGGCCTGGCCGAGTTCGTGGCGGGCGCGACGCATGCCTTCGCGCTCGATCGCATCGCCGCCTTCCCGCAGACCGGCGGTGTCGACCAGGGTCAGCTCGACGCCGTCCACGCGCACCACCTCGTGCAGCAGGTCGCGCGTGGTTCCGGCCACATCGGTGACGATCGCCCGGTCGCTGCCGGCGAGCAGGTTGAGCAGCGAGCTCTTGCCGGCATTGGGCGGCCCGACAATCACCGCGTGCAGGCCGTCGCGCAGGCGGCGGCCTCGCTGCGCCGCGGCAAGCAATTCGGCCAGGTCGCCCGACAGCGCGTCGCAGCCATCACGCAGCGCTGCACCGCCCAAGGTGTCCAGCGGCTCATCGGCGAAATCGATCGCCGCCTCGGTGTGGATGCGCATCCGCAGCAAACCCGCCGCGATCGCCTCCACCCGGCGCGAGAACTCGCCGTCCAGCGCCCGGCGGGCCGCGCGCGCGGCGCGGACGTCGCCGGCGGCAATAAGGTCGGCAACCGCCTCGGCCTGCGCCAGGTCCAGGCGCCCTTCCAGGAACGCGCGCTCGCTGAACTCCCCCGGGCGGGCCAGACGGGCGCCCAGTTCCACGCAGCGGCCCAGTACCGCCTGCAACACCGCCGGCCCGCCGTGCCCCTGCAGCTCCAGCACCTGCTCGCCGGTGTAGCTGGCCGGGGCGGCAAAATACAGCGCGATGCCGTCGTCGATGGTCGCGCCTTCGGCGTCACGGAAGCGCGCGTAGTGGGCGTGCCGGGGTCGCAACGACTGCGCGCATACGGTTTCGCCGATGCTGCGTGCCTGTGGGCCGGAAACGCGCACGATCCCGACCCCGCCTGCCCCCGGCGCGGTGGCAATGGCGGCGATGGTGTCGCGGTCGGCGGATTGGGCAAGCGCGCTCATGCGGTGATTGTGTTCCAGGAAACGCAGGTGCAGACGGCGGGAACCTGCTGCTTACGACAAAGCTGCCCGGCCACAACGGCGCCAGATGCACGAAACCCGCCGGGTGGCGGGCTTCGTGGTCGGCAGCGATCAGGCCTTGGCGGGCGCCGGTTCGCTGTACTTCTTGATCATCCACCACTGCTGGATCAGGCCCAGGCCGGCGTTGGTCACCCAGTACAGCACCAGGCCGGCCGGGAAGAAGGCGAACATCACGCCAAATACCAGCGGCATGAACTGCATCATCTTCTGCTGCATCGGATCCACGCCGGTCATCGGGTTCAGCTTCTGCGTCGCCCACATCAGTGCGATGTTGATCACCGGCAGCACGAAGTAGGGATCGCGCGCGGTCAGGTCCTGGATCCACAGGATCCACGGCGCGTGGCGCAGCTCCACCGACTCCGACAGCATCCAGTACAGCGCCAGGAACACCGGCATCTGCAGCAGCAGCGGCAGGCAGCCGCCGACCGGATTGATCTTCTCCTTCTTGTACAGCTCCATCATGGCCTGCTGCAGCTTTTGCTTGTCCTCGCCGTAGCGCTCCTTGAGCTGGGCCATGCGCGGCTGGAACTTGCGCATCTTCGCCATGGATTTGTACTGCGCGGCCGACAGCGGGAACATCACCGCCTTCAGCAGCACCACCAGGCCGACAATCGACCAGCCCCAGTTGCCAAGCAGGCCGTGCAGCCACTGCAGCACCCAGAACAGCCAGCCGGCCAGCGCGGCCATCGGCGCAAAGCGGCTGAAATCCACCGCCCGCTCCAGCCCCGGCACGTTCTGCGCCTGGATCTGGTTGACCAGCTTCGGGCCCACCCACAGGCGGGCCTCGCTGACGGCGCTGGTGCCGGGGGCGACGTTCACGCCGTTGCCCATGTCGCGCACCACGTAGCGGGTCGCACCGGCGTCGCTGCTGGTGGTCAGCGAGAAAACGCCCTCCTCGTTCGCCGCCGGGATCCACGCGCCGAAGAAGTGGTGCTGCAGGAAGGCGACCCAGCCGCCCGTGCTGGGCTTGTCCAGCGGGCCATCGTCAACGAAATCGGCGTATTTGCGCTTCTGGTACTTGTCGGCGGCGGTGAACCACGCGCCACCCTGGAAGCTGTACTTTTCCGGGCTCATCGGCGCGCTGCTCTCCAGCGCGCGCGGCACCCGGGCCAACTGGCGGTAGACGAAGCCCTGCCAGGGGGCCGTGCCCTGGTTGACGATCTGGTCGCGCACGTCCACCACGTAGGCGCCGCGGAGGAAGGTGTAGGTACGGTGGATGCTGACGCCGTCAGGCCCGTGCCAGACGAACGGCACCACCACCTCGTCGGCGCCGTCGGCCAGGGTGAAATCGGTGCCCGACCGGGCGGCAGTGCGGTCCAGCTCAAAGCCCGACAGGTGGCTCGGTGCCGGCGCACCCTGCCTGACCCAGCCGCTCTGGGCGACGAAGAAGTCCGTCGGATCCTGGCTGAACAGGCGCACCGGAGGGCTGTCGTCCTCGGCGGTGCTGGGATAGCGCAGCAGGTCCGCCTGCAGAAGCGCGCCCCCGTTGAGCTTCACCGACAGGACATCGGTGCGTACCTGCACGGCGGCTTCCGCGCCGGCAACCGCGGCCGCCGCCGGCAGTTCGGCCGGTGCGGTGCGCATCTGCGGCACGCCGGGAACTTCCTGGCTCGCTGGCGCGGTCACCGCAACGGCGGAGCTCGGAGCGCCGGGGATGCCCGCATCGGGAACCGCAGGCTGGGCCAGCTGGGTGGACGTCGACGGCGCAGGCGCAGCCTGCTCCTTGTTCCACTCCATCCACAGCAGGGTCGCCACCATCAACCAGGCGAAAATCAGGAATAAACGGGTCTGGTTCATGGGCAACAGGCAGGCTCAGCCGTCGCCCGCGGGCGACGTTGGTGTGGTGGAGGCGGGGGCGTCGCAGGGACGCAGCCGTGGCATTGTGCCGGCCGTGGCCGGTGCGGGCAACGAGGACCCCTCTTCCGGAAGCGGGACGGGGGCATCGATGGTCAGGGCACCGGCCCGCTGCAGCAGGCCCAGCAGCGCGGCGCGCAGTTGCGCCTCGTCGAGTCGGGCCGCACCGCTGCGGCCGACCACGACGTAGTCGCCGTCGGCCAATTGTGCGCGGTGGGTACGGAATGTCTCACGCATGACCCGCTTGATGCGGTTGCGGCCGACCGCGCGCGGATCGACCTTGCGCGAGACCGCCAGCCCGAGCCGCGGACCCGCATCGGGGCGCTCGAAATGCAGGCGGGATTTCGGCCGGGTACGCGCCAACTCCTCATTGGCACGCGCACAGCTCTGCGCCGCGGCATCCGCGGTTTGCCAATGCAACGCAAGCACGGGCAGCGCCACGCGCCGGCCGTGCTTGAAAATGCGGTCGAAGTCGGAGCGCGCGCGAACCCGCGCAGTGCGCGGAAAGCGGTTCGTCGGCATCGGGACGGCAACGGCGGCGAAGGGCGGCCGTTGCGGCATCAGCTGCGCTTAGGCGCTGAGGCGCTTGCGGCCCTTGGCGCGGCGGCGCGACAGGATCTTGCGGCCATCGGCGGTCGCCATGCGGGCACGGAAACCGTGGTCGCGCTTGCGCTTGAGATTGCTGGGCTGGAAAGTGCGCTTTGGCATGGCTCTGCTGCGGTTGTGGCGGAAAAGACCGGCAATAGTACCCAAACGGCCGCCGCGCCGTCAAGTGATCACGCTTCCCCCGGGCCAGACCCGGCCTGCTTGAGCCGCTCGCCAGCCCTTGCCACCCGGCGATTATGCCCTGCCGACGCGTGCTAGTCTGATCGACCCCAAGTTGCTTCACGTGGCCCGTCCGACGGCGCCGCGGGAGGTAAGTCATGCCATCAAGAAAACCCCTATGGATGTTTGGCACCTCTGCCTAGAACGCCTCGAAGCCGAACTGCCGGCCGAGGATGTGCACACGTGG